>NZ_JBVAYN010000007.1:0-107845 GCF_055420065.1 Massilimicrobiota sp. mt181 | reverse complement strand
TGTTTTATGATAGGAGTTTTAAAAATTATTCCCATTTTTAACAACCATAAAACATGATAAATAAAAAAGAGGTTATCCCTCTTTTACTGTGCTAATGCTTTTTTAGCTGTATCTACAATAGCTGTAAATCCTTGAGGATCAGCGATTGCAATTTCAGATAACATTTTTCTGTTGATATCAACATTAGCTAATTTTAAACCGTGCATTAATTTTGAATAAGAAATATCATTCATTCTTGCAGCTGCATTAATACGTGCAATCCATAATTTTCTCATTTCACGTTTTAAATTTCTTCTATCTCTATATGCATATTCTAAAGAGTTCATGACTTGTTCATGAGCAGTTTTATATAATGCATGTTTAGAACCAAAATATCCTTTGGCTAATTTTAAGACTTTCTTTCTTCTACGTCTTGTTGTATATCCACCTTTAACTCTTGCCATTTTTTATCCTCCTATTCATTACCCTTGTAATCTTGATTTAATACGTTTCATATCTGAAGGGTGTACTAAAGTTGCTTTTGCTAAATGTTTCTTTTGTTTATGAGTCTTGTTATGAGACAAATGTGAAACATACGCATGTCCACGTTTATATTTTCCTGAACCAGTTCTTTTTAAACGTTTTTTAAGTCCACTGTGAGATTTCATTTTTGGCATAATATAATCCTCCTGTTTATTTTTTCTTTGGCGCTAATATAGCAGTTAATGTTCGTCCCTCTAATTTAGCAGGTTTTTCAATCACACAATAATCTGCACATTCAGCGACGAAATCATCTAGTATCTTTTGACCAATATCAATATGAGCAAGTTGTCTTCCTCTAAAACGAACCGCAATTTTGACTTTGTCACCAGCTTCTAACCATTTTAATGTTCTTTTTAATTTGACATTTTTATCATGAACATCAATTGTTGGTGATAACTGCGTTTCTTTCAAAGAAACTGTTTTTGAATTTTTCTTCATTTCCTTTTGTTTCTTTTGTTGTTCAAAACGATACTTACCATAATCCATAATACGACATACAGGTGTTTTAGCCTTTGGTGCAACACATACCAAATCTAAATCTTGATCATAAGCTGTGTTAATTGCCTGATTACGTGACATAACACCTAATTGGTCTCCGTTTTGATCAATCACTAAAACTTCTTTGAAACGAATCTTTTCATTAACTAAATCCTCATTTGATTGATTGTTATACTTGCTAATAATAGACACCTCCTATAAATTGTGTAGTTTAAATAAAAAGTGAGTACATAAAGCACCCACAAATTGACATTAAGATATTAATCTTAGTGACATAAGCCTAGCATCCTTGACACTCAGGCGAGAAGTAGGCACTTCTTCTTTCCACTACTTTTCATTTACTGCTATATCATAATAGATTTTTTTCCATATGTCAATGATTTTTAAATAGTTTTTCAAATGATTGTGGCGTTTGTGATACAAAACGCATTTGTCTTTTTGTTAATGGATGAATAAACATCAATTCATTGGCATGTAACCCTAGTCGTTTTAAAGGATTTGTTGTGGCATGATATTTATCATCTCCCACAATAGGATGATGTAATGAAGACAGATGAACACGAATCTGATTTTTACGACCTGTATCTAAATTAATTTTTAAAAGACTATATTGTGGTGTAGAAGCAATGACCTGATAATGTGTAATGGCCTTTTTGCCTTTTTGCTTACTGGTGATATAAACGGTCTGTGTTTTAGATTCAGCTAGATAATTTTCAATTGTTCCCTTCTTTTTGGTCATCCTTCCTTCAACAACAGCTATATAGCCACGCGTCTTAACATAATGATTCCAATCACTTGTCAGTATTTCATAAAGCTTTTTTGATTTGACAAACATCAATACACCTGATGTATATTGATCCAAACGATGCACTAAAAAAGTATTTTCCTTTTTTAAAGATAAATAATTTTTAACAATCGCAAAAGCTGTTTTCTGTTTTTCATTGGCTGTTGCTTCACTTAAAAGTCCACATGGTTTATCAATGACAATCAATTCTTTATCTTCATAAAGAATTGGAAAAGGTAAACTTTCTTTTTTCTTGCCAATCTCAACGCTTTGTCCCTTCTTTAAAGGATATGCGTAATGCGTCTGAATATGACCATCAACAAAAATACGTTCATATTTTAAAAAGTTTTTAATATCAGCACGTTTATAAGAAGTTTTCTCCAACAAAAAAGTCATTAACGTTGTCTCATTGTCTACTTTATATGCCATGAATCATATCCTCCATATGGTTGAAAACACATTTTTTGATATTTTCTTTTCCCTCTTTTAAAGCTTGAGAAAGTTCCATTGAAGGTGGTGTAATCGCCCAGACATTTTGAAATCCCAATTTTTTTAAAACATCACGATCCTCAACTTTCCCAGCAAAAGCATAAACCTTCTTGTGATATTTTTGAGCCAACAACAAAACACCATAAGGTGTCTTACCATATTGTGTCTGATAATCCATTTTACCTTCTCCAACAATTACGCAGTCGCATTCCAAAATAGCTTTTTCTAAATCTGTCATTTGACTGACAACACCAAAGCCACGCTGAAGAACACCATGGCATATTAATAAGGCAAAACCTAGTCCACCAGCCGCGCCTGCTCCTGCTTGATGATGAAAAGCCCTACCAAAATGTTCTTCTACAAGTTTAGCATAATGATGCATATTTTGATCAACTTGCTGACAATCCTCTTTTTGAAGACCTTTTTGTCGTCCATAAACATAAGTAGCTCCTTGCTGCCCACAAAGTGGATTGCTGACATCACAGACACCAATCAAATGAACATGCTTTAATCGTTGATCCAAATGAGACCAGTCAATCATTTTTAAATCCTGCAGTCCTGCCATTGTCAGAGTTACACTTTGCTGATGCTCATCTAAAAAAGAAACACCTAATGCTGATAACATCCCTATACCACCATCATTTGTGGCACTTCCACCTAGGCAAATCAAAATACGTGATACAGCAAGGTCTAAAGCTTTTAAAATCAGTTCCCCTAGACCATAAGTTGTTGTCTGTGCTGGATCTTTTTCATTATCATTCAACAATTCTAATCCACAAACTTTAGCACATTCAATAATTGCTGTATCCTTAACAATTCCTATTGGAACTTTTCTTTTACGAAATCTCACATCAGTTACCTCAAATTCTTCAATCCTTCCACCCATGGAAGATATCAAAGTATCCAGTGTCCCTTCACCACCATCGGCCAAAGGAATACATTTTGTTGATATGGTTGCATCATAATGATGAATGGCTTCTTCTATTTGTAAACTTGCTTCTAAAGCGCTCATGCTTTCTTTAAAAGAATCTGGTGCAATAAGAATTTTCATAACTTCACCTCCAAAAAAAGAGTAGATATCTCTACTCTAAAATACATGTTGAATTTCTAATCACAAAAGCTTTCAATAAGATTTCAATCAAGACAATCAGCCATAAAGGAACCAAATGCCAGCTCAATGCGACAATCAACATAATGACTTTCATTGATACCGTCAAAATATTATTGGCAATAGCTATTGTTCGCATTTTTCTAGCAATGACAAATGTCTCATAAACTCTATTTAAGTTGGCATCAATCAAAACAATATCACTGTTTTCAACAACTTTAGGATCAGCCAATCCTCCACGTGAAATACCTACATAACTCTTTTGTAATAATTCAATATCTTTGAATGTATCTCCAATATAAACAACTGGAGAAACCATCTCATCCATCTTTTGCATTTTTTCTTCATTTGTTAAATTATTATAAATCTGATACTGATCATCTTCCAAAGCAACAGGTCCATCATTATAAATAACAAAAGTTCTTCCCATATGCGAAAGTTTCTTAAAAAGATTCAACTCTTCATTTGTCACTTCAACACCATCAAAACGATCATAAACAATTGTCTGAGCAGCATTGATTGAATCCAAACCTAAAGAAGATTCCACAACAATACCATTTTGAAATGCCTTCGCAAAACCTGCCAACATCCCTAAAGACGTTGCCTGATCACTAGAAAGTGCTCCAGAAATAATGAGTAAAATAGCCCCAACATGAATAAAAGAACTATAATCTTCAAAATTAATAATTGGTAAGACAATACCTAAAAATAAACCTAAGACAACCATCACAGGTGTATAAAACTTTGCTAAAATCTTCGTGTATTTTTCTGTTTTTGACTCATAAACAGGCGCAACACTGGCAATATTCATTAAATTCATATAATTTGAACTTTTATAAGTTTCATTCACTTTCACAAAAAGAGGCATTTCACCAACATTGACATCACCACTATGTAATAAACTACCTTTTTTGACAACAACAGGGGTATAAGTACTTGTATTTGTATAAGTACTCATCTCTGAAACACCTTTTTCTACAATTCCCGGTATGGAAACTGTATCTCCTGGGCGCACTAATAAAATATCACCAATTTCCACATCATAAAGTGAAACTTCCTCTTCTTCTTCATCTTTGATACGAATTCCTGTTTCAGGCATTTCGACTGCTGTATCAATCTTATGTAATGAATGTTCTAAAACTTTATTTAAGAATGGTGTTGAAAGTTCATAAATCCCTAAAGCAATACATGTTTCAATATACGCTCCAGAAATAACACCAAAGACCATAGCAATAAAAATCAATAGAGATTCACTCAAAATCTTTTTAGACATGATATCACGCCAAGCATTTCTTAAAAGTGGAATTCCTAACAAAATAACAGTTAACAGCCATAAAAAAGGTGTCATAAAACTTTGATCTCTAGATGTTACCAATGCCAAAGCAATAACAACCAGTAAAATCCCAATACGAATATATGTATGAAGATATTTTTCATTAAATACATCTTGTGAACGAATAGGACGATGATGTTCAATAATTTCAATAGATGGATTGATTTTAAATAATTCTTTACGCAACAAACTTAATACATCACGTTGACTTGATGTTAATAAAAGAAGCTTATTTTGAGCATCATAACGCACATTTTGATAACGATCATCTTTTTCAATTCTTTCAATCAAAACATATATATCATCTTCTGTAATCATATTTTTAAACATAAAATAATATGATCGTTCTTTTTTTTGTGCAAAATCATATTGACGTTTTTTACCATCAACGACTTCTTTGACAATGAGATCTTTATTGATACTTTGAATCAAACTTAATAAAGCATCAATATCAAGACAATAAAAAACAATACTATCTTTACCTATTTTAATATGAGAAACCTGTTCTTTCTCATTTAACTTTAAACTTAAATGATTTAATTCTTCAGTTGATTGAATATTTGAGATTTCAAAAGTCTTTTTTGTCAAAACAATCACCCTTTCTACGACATCATAACATATTTTTTATAAAAAACAAAGAGTTAGCATGATTTATCATAGGATTGACTATGTTTGACAATATGAAAATATTCTTTAAATTCTGCTTCACTACAACTCAATGAAAACTCCTCACCATAAATTTTATAAAAAGTAACTTCCGTGTCACCTGTACGAATCACGCAAGAATAAATCTGATTTTTTTGAAAAATAATCAAATCTTCTTTGCCAACAACCATATGCATATCCTGAATACAACGACAATAACATCGTTTTCCTTCATTAGCCACAGATGACACCTCCTTGTCATTATTCTATCACTTTTGAAATGTCTACAAAAGAGAAATCATTTTGAATGTTATCTAAAAAAATCATAAAAAAAAGAAATCAATCATGATGATTCATTTCTTTTATGATCATTAATTTTGTGAAAATTCTGCTAACTGTAAATCAGGGTTCTTATCCGTTGCCCAACGTACACCCCATTCATTAGAAAACAACAGCAAATATTGTCCTTTGAGATCCTGAACTTTCTTTGTATCAGAAGATAAATTCAATTTCTTGAAATCCACCTGATCATTTTTAATCCAACGTATAAATTGATAAGGAAGTGGTGTACTGATGATATCTACATTATATTCATTTTTTAAACGATATGTTAAAACCTCAAATTGTAAGATACCTACAACACCAACAATGATTTCTTCCATTCCACCACCTAATTCAGTAAAAATCTGAATAGCACCTTCTTGGGCAATCTGTTCTACACCTTTAACAAATTGCTTACGTTTCATTGTGTCTTTATTTCTAATCATCGCAAAATGTTCTGGCGCAAATGTTGGAATACCTTCATAAGCAAATTTATTTTTGGCTGTACATAACGTATCTCCAATTGAAAAGATACCAGGATCAAAAACACCAATAATATCTCCTGAGTAAGCCTCTTCAACTTCTTCACGATTTTCAGCCATTAATTGTTTAGACTGATTTAACTTAATCTTTTTGTTTCCCTGATAATGGAAAACTTCCATCCCTTTGGTAAACTTTCCAGAACAAATACGAATAAAAGCCATACGGTCACGATGCGCCTTATTCATATTGGCCTGAATTTTAAAGACAAAAGCACTGAATTCTTCTGAAAAAGGATCAATTTCTCCAATATTACTTTTGCGTGGTAATGGTGCAGTAGTCATAGCTAAGAAGTGCTTCAGGAAAGGTTCAACACCAAAATTTGTGAGTGCTGATCCAAAACAAACTGGTGAAAGTTCTCCTTTTTGTACACGATCTAAATCAAATTCTACTCCAGCTCCATCCAGTAATTCAATATCATCCTGTAACTGCTGATACAAGCTATCTCCAATAAGCTCTTTTAATGATTCATCGTGAGCACTACGTATTTCTACGTCTACTTCTTTTTTTCCACCCTGAACTGGAATAAAGCGAATCACTTCTTCTTTTTGTCTTTCATAGACACCCTTGAATTCTTTTCCGCATCCAATTGGCCAGTTGATAGCACATGTTTCAACTCCCAATTCACGCTCAATTTCTTCCATTAATTCATAAGGATCTTTGGCTTCTCTATCCATTTTATTAATAAATGTAAAAATAGGAATATGACGCATGGCACATACTTTAAACAACTTACGTGTCTGATCTTCGACCCCTTTAGATCCATCTATAACCATCACAGCACTATCTGCTGCCATCAAAGTACGATATGTATCTTCTGAGAAGTCCTGGTGTCCAGGTGTATCCAAAATATTGATACAAAAACCATCATAATTAAACTGTAATACTGATGATGTGACTGAAATTCCTCTTTGTTTTTCAATATCCATCCAGTCACTGACAGCATGTCTTGACTGTTTTTTTCCTTTAACCATCCCAGCTTCCTGGATAGCTCCTCCATAAAGAAGGAATTTTTCTGTTAAAGTTGTCTTACCAGCATCCGGATGTGAAATAATTGCAAATGTTCTACGCTTTTGAACTTCTTCTCTAAATTCTGACATGATTTCCCTCCTTTATGTCTCCAGAAAAACATATTAATGAAAATCTGAATATTTGTCAATTTTAAAATGCAAAGTTGCCATCTTTAAAAATCACAAATTTTTCTCCATTTTCCAAAATGGCTTCAATCGATAAATCTTTTGTTCCTATCATAAAATCAACATGTGTCAAAGAATCATTAATACCTTGTTGATAAAGTTCTTCTTTACTCATTTGAAGACCATCTTTGATACATTCACCAAAACCTTTTCCAATAGCCAGATGACATGATGCATTTTCATCAAAAAGTGTATTATAGAAAACCAGATTCATACGACGAATTGGAGAATCATAGGGCACAAAGGCCACCTCACCTAAATAATGACTTCCCTCATCCGTTTCAATAATACTTTTTAAAACATCTGCCCCCTGTTGAGCTTCATAATCAATGATACGACCATCTTTAAATGTCATGTAAAACTGATCAACAATATGCCCCTGATAATGCAAAGGCATTGAGCTATAAACTGTTCCATTGACCTGATGAAAATCAGGTGATGTAAAAATTTCTTCTGTTGGCATATTAGGGAAAGAGTAAATACCATCTGTTGTATAACTTCCTCCTCCGGCAAACAGATAATGAGGATTCATACCAATAGTCAAATCCGTTCCCAATCCATTTTGATAATGTAAGGATTGAATTTTCTTTTCATTTAATATTTGAACTCTTCTTTCAAAAGAACGACGATGTTCATTCCATGCTTCAACAGGATCATCCTGGTCACAGCGAGTCGCCTTGAAAATAGCCTTCCATAAAGCCTCAACAGCCTCTTTATCACTCATTTCAGGGAAGACTTTATTCGCCCAACCAACACTTGGAGCAGCAACGATACACCAGCGATTCACACCTAAATCTAGGGCATCATAAAATGGCTGACAAGCCTGACGAACCGCCTTACTCCATGTTTGAATCTTGATTGGATCAATGTCTTTTAATAATTCAGGATCAGATGATTCAATAGAAACCAAAGCAGCATGTCTTGCTGCATATTGGTTGCGAAGTTCCTGAATATAAAGAGGCACTGTTTCAAAATGTTCCTGATGACAATATTCATATCTTAAACGTGAGACTTCTTCATCACGATAATTGACAATAACATCTTTTGCGCCTACTTCGTAAGCTTTTTTTGTAAGTAAACGTACTAACTGATAACTATCTATAGATGCATCAATCAGCAATTCCTGTCCAACTTGTAAATTTACTCCCTGTTTGATAATAAGTTCAGCATATTTTTCTAGCATGATTATCCACCTTTCTCTTATTCAAATGATACCCTAATTCTACCTAAAGTCAACAAGAACTTGTACGAAAAAAAAGTCTATGTTATAATAAAATAGCAAAGGAACATAGCACGTATTTTTAAAAGTATTAGTTATTCTTCAATCCAAAGATCTATTAGTCGTTTAAAAATGAAGTACTGGTTTTTTGCGAATTTTCTTAAGGAGGTACTTCATAATGAGTACAGGTAAAGTCAAATGGTTTAAATCTGATAAAGGTTATGGTTTCATTACTATGGAAGGTGAAGAAAAAGACATTTTCGTTCATTTTTCTTCAATCAACGCTGAAGGATTTAAAACTTTAGAGGAAGGTCAAACTGTTGAATTCGATATCGTTGAAGGAGATAGAGGACCTCAAGCAACTAATGTAACTGTTATCGATTAAACCAAAAAGAAGCCATCATGTGATACATGATGTGCTTCTTTTTTATATTCTCTCTCTTGGAGCAGAGACAGTTTTAATTTTAAAAATGAAATAATAATATTTAAAAACATAAAGAAAAAGAATAAAGATTTTTAATAGAAGATGATCAGTGAAAATCAATGGAAACAGCAACATGAAACTTGCAAAACTTAAAATACAAACTTTTGTTTTCAAAGTCATGGCTCTTTCTTTCACAAACGAATCAAGATGTTTCTGATAAATCTTTGAAGAAACAAACCATTCGTGAACACGCTTGGAACTTCTTGCAAAACAAAAACCTGCTAACAAAAGAAAAGGTGTTGTTGGTAAAATAGGTAATACGATACCGATAACACCAAATCCTAAACTGATGATACCAATGAATAAATAAATATAACGCATATCGTTTCCTCCTAAATTTTCAAAGCATGCCTGATAGCCATAATAGGATGATACAAAATCATTCTAGGACCGCTATATCGCATGACTTTTTTAATTTGTTCCTGCATATCTTGACGATAACAATGAATCTGACATTGACTACAAAAAGTCTTATCTTCCATCCTTGGACATTTTTGAATACGCTCTCTAGCATATTGTGATAATTTTTCCTCTTGAATATCATCATGATGTAAACAATACAAATGAATCATGAGTGTGACAATCTCTATTTCTCTTTGTCTTTTTTTATCTAAATTCATTAACTCATCCTTCCTTGATCCATTGTCATGACTTTTTGAGCGATTTTCATTGTAGATTCACGATGCGATACCAAAATAATCGTTCTTTCTTTTTCATTTTGCAAAGCTTTTAAAATAATAGCTTCATTTAATACATCTAAATTACTTGTTGGTTCATCTAATAAAATACATTCTGCCTGACTTAAAAAAGCTCTTGCTAGACCAAGACGCTGTCTTTCGCCTCCTGATAATGAACTTCCTAACTCACTGACTTTTGTGGCATAGCCATCAGGTAAAGACATAATCCAGTCATGAATGCTTGCCTTTTGACATGCTTTTTGTATATCTTCTAAACTGGCATCAAGTCTGGCAATTCGCAAATTATTTTCAATAGAATCATGAAATAAGACTGTTTCTTGTGTGACATAGGCAAACATATGTCGCATATCAAAAGTATTAATCATCTGAAGCTCTTTTTCACCAATTCTTATCACACCATCTACTGGATCATAAAAACGCATCAGAAGTTTCAACAAAGTTGATTTTCCACTACCACTTTTCCCAATAATTCCTGTGACTTGCCCTTTTTGAAAATCAGTAGTCAAATCATGAATAATTTCATCTTGAGAATCATAATCAAATGAAACATGATCAACATGAATAGTATCAAAAAGAGTTTCTGGTTGCTGCGTCACTTTTGGAATCAACGCTTCTTCTTCCAATAAAGACATAACACGGCGTCCACTGCTAAGTGTTGATAATAAATTATTAGCCAAATTCGACAATGCCATAACTGGCCCAAAGCTAGAAAGCATCAAAACAACGGCCATAATGACACGATAAACACTGATTTCACCTTGGCTATATAACATAAACATGACAACAAACATCACCATGGCAGAGAATGAAATCAATAATTGTGATACAACTGTCTGCTTTGCTTCAATCTTTTTCATACGACCCTGTAATTGTTCTATATCATCACTCTTTTTCATCATATCTTCTAATCTTTTTTGACCTGCATGATATTGAAAAAGAGTAGATAATCCGCGATAGCTTTCTAGTAAGAAACTACTCATGTTACCAATTTCATCACGATTTTTCTGACCAATATCATGTCCCTGATGATGAACATAAAAAGGAATGACAATCGCCATTGTGATGTAGGCAACAAGAGCAATCAGCATCGCGATAGGATGTAAATGTGCAAAAAATTTCAATAGAATAAGAGATGTGAAAAAGGCAATCACAACCGGTGAAATTGTATGGGCATAGAAAACTTCAAGCAATTCTACATCATTTGTAATCAAAGAAATCAAATTTCCTTTATCCTGTCCATCTAATTTTGCAGGAGCAAGGCGTCTTAAAGCCGTATAGACACGATCACGAATGATAGCCAGTAATTTAAAGGCAATATAATGATTGGCTGCCTGTTCTCCATAATGCAAAACACCTCTTAAAATTGCCATAGAAAGTAGTATCATCAATAAATACTCAAGAGGAAAATGTGGATACATACCACTGATTTGTAAAATTGCCATCACAGAAATAACAGGTATACCAATAGCACATAAAAAACCAAGCACTCCTATGAATATCGCTAATAACATAGGCAATGTTAAAGGCTTCACAAGTCTCAACATCTTCAAAATCACTTGGACATTACTCACAACCATACACCTCCAATTCCTGTTGTTTTTGATACATTTTGTGATAAATTCCCCCAGTATTGAAAAGTTCTACATGTGTTCCACTTTCACTTAAACATCCTTTATCCATCACATAGATACAATCACAATCTTTGACAGTCTTTAAACGATGTGTTATGAAAATCACAGTTTTTGTTTTGGACAATTCCTGAATCACTTTAAGAATCTGTTCTTCACTTTCCACATCAATATTACTTGTCGCTTCATCAAAAATATAAAGATCACTATTTTTTAATAGAGCTCTTGCTAGATTTAAACGTTGTTTTTGACCACCTGAAAGGTTGCTTCCACCTTCTAATAAGAAAGTCTTTAAACCATCCTGTTCTTGAAAGAAAAGATCCAAATGAACTTTTTTAAGAACCTGCCATAACTCTTCATCACGATACTGATGAAAAATATCTAAACAGTCTCTTAATGTTCCTTTAAAAATCATTGGATCATGGGTTACATACATCACATGTTCCATAAAATTTTGATCATCAATATCATAACGTTGTTTTCCTTGAATCCATAAATTTCCCTGCTGATAATGATGGTAACCCATAATCAATTTAGCGATTGTACTCTTTCCACTTCCACTTTCCCCAATAATTCCAATAAATTGATGAGGTTGTACTTTTAATGAGACATCTTTTAAAATAGGACGATCCTTCTCATACTGGAAAAAAAGATGGTCCAAACAAATATCAAAATGAGAATCCATTTTCAAATGACCTTGTTTTTCAACTGGTAAATCTAAAATTTTAAAGATTTTCTCACTAGCAGCAATACCATTCATCGCAATATGGAAAAATGATCCAAGCTGTCTTAAAGGAATGAAAAACTCAAATGACATCAGCACAATAAATAAAGCACCAAATAAAGAAAGGGTTTGATGCTGATAATGGAAAATAGCTAGAAAGCTTCCTAACCCAGCCCCACCATAAGCTACAATATCCATAACACTAATGCTGTTTAACTGCATAATCAAAACACGCATTGTGACACGACGGAAATTTTCTGCTTCCTGATTCATCTGTTGTTGTTTATAGCCATCACTCTGATAAATCTTTAAAGTCGTTAATCCTTGAAGATTTTCTAAGAAGCTATCACCAAGAGTTGTATAACTATTCCAGTATTTTGCCAGTAATCTTTTGGCAAATTTCTGTACAAGGACAATGGATATAGGAATCAAAGGCACGCAAATAAATAAAAGTACAGCACTCTTCCAATCCCAAAAAGCTGTTATGATAAATAATGTCAAAGGAGCTAAAACACTATAAAAAAGCTGTGGCACATATAAAGAAAAGTATGTTTCTAACTGATTAATTCCTTCAACAGAAAGCTGCACTAGCTCACTCGTTCTCACATAATCCTGATAATGATTTCCTAAATCTAAAACTTTTTCAAATACACGTTGACGCAAAGTCTTTTTGACAACACTAGCTCCTAAATAGGAATAATGTGTTACCTTCTTTAAAACCAAGGCTCTTATGACTAATAAAATCAACATGCTTATCAAAACATTTATGATCATCTGCATGGTTATCTGATTTTCATACAAATGAATAAATAAAAAACATATCAATAAAGTAAACAGAATATTCATCAATAATGCAATCCATTGACAAAATACCTGTTTAAAAATATATGGTCTCGCGTTTGGCATTTCTTTTAATAATCTTTTGTCAAACATATTTTACTCCCTTCGTCGTTAGCTTTATCTAACTAAAAATATTCTTAATGTTAGCATAGAGTAACTTTTAAGTCAATAAAAAAAGTGATTCACTTTGATCACTTTCTTTACAATAAAGACGGAATATCATAACTGATCCACTGCCCCTTCTCTTTAATCCATCCTTGATATTGATATGTTTGACAATGAAATGCCAGTAAATTTAAATGCTGACTCTGAGCAACTGAAGAATCCAGATATATAAAGTCTCCTAGGCGACAAATACGATGAAATGTAGGATCATTGACTATCTGATGTGTTCCCACATGTCCAGCAATCACTGTTTTATAGAAACTCCCCTTTTCTGGCGGATACTTCATACAAAAAATATTCTCATCAGAAAGATCTTTCCATGCCTCCTCAAATCCCAAAACAACCTCAATTCCTGCATGGACAAATATCTGTTGATAGGCACTTTCATAATAATATGGCAGTTTTTCCAGCCATTCAATCAGATAACCATACTTTTGACAAATTTGCTTTCGACATTGTTGATACATATCTTCCAAAAGAGAATAACGCTCCTGATAATGTTGCGCTGAGTGTTGATAGATGCGTGTGAATTCTTCTTCCCCAATAAAACTTTCTAAAGTCTGAAAATTCTGCTGTATCTGAACTGACAGACGACTTGGACGATTTCGTAAAAATGATAATAGCCATTCTTCATGATTTCCCATCAGTACAATAACCTGTTGCGGATATAATTTTTGAAGCTGATAAATCTTTTCAAGTGTTGTATAGGAATCTCCTCCATCCACATAATCACCTAATAAGACAAGAACATCTCCTATTTCAAAATGTAGGCGTTCTCTTACCATTTCTTCTAACAAATCATATCTACCATGAATATCTGATATTGCATAAATATAAGACATTTTCTCTTCTTCATTTCTAAAAAAAGCACATTAAAGTGCTTTATCCTCAGTATACTTTGTATTAAAAATATCTCCCTGATCAAAATCTTCTTTCATTTCTTTCAGTTCAGGTAACTCATCTAAAGATGTCAAAGAAAAAGCATCCATAAATTCATCTGTCACACCATATAAAATCGGTTTCCCCGGTGTATCTTCTCTTCCGACTTCCTTAATCAATGCCTTAGCAACCAGCTTTCTAATCATAGCATCACAACCAACACCTCTAATTTCTTCAACACCTACACGTGTAATAGGCTGATTATAAGCAATAATCGCTAAAGTTTCTAAAGCAGCATTTGACAATGTATTTTCACTCTGTTCAATCATGCGTTGATAATATTCGTGATGTTGTGGTAGTGTCGCAAATTTATAGACACCTCCAAAGTTGACAAGCTCAAATCCTTTGACTTCTCTTTGATGTTCTATTTGCATTAACTCATCCATATACTGTGTTGCTTCTTTTTTACTTAACTGTAAGACATTACTGATTTGTTTGATTGTTAAACCATCATCTCCAGCCAAAAACAACATTCCTTCGATAACACTTAAGATTTCCTTATCTTCCATCAAGTTCGCTCCTTTAAATAGATATCTTCAAAATTACCATTTTGTTCTATGATCAACTCATTTTTATTGACCAGAACCAATATTGATAAAAATGTAATCACAAAATATATCTTTGTTGGTTCATCAAATAGATCTTCTAATTTGACTTTCTGATTTTTATGTATACGGAAATATTGTCTAATCTGATCACTACGTTCATCAATAGAAATTTCAATACGTGCAATTTTTGATTCTAAAGGTGCCATTAAAGCTTTTCTTTGAAACATTTTTTGCATTGCACGAATGAGATCATAAACTTCAAGATTTTGAGGAATCATTTCACTTGTATCAACCACATAATCATCCATTAAAGCAGGTGCCTTGGTATGAATAAGCTGACGTTTTTCATATTGCTCTTTAAAATCTTCCAAAACATCTTTATATCTTTTATATTCAATCAATCTTTGAATTAACTGTTCACGTGGATCAGGTTGATATTCATCTTCTAACTCAACCTTTTCACTAGGTAAAAGCATTTTACTCTTCATTTCAATGAGCTGGGCAGCCATTACAAGATATTCTGAAACTGTTTCTAATTGTTGTGGATCCATCTGGTCAATATAAGCTAAATATTGATCTGTAATCACTGAAACTTCCAATGTTTCTAAATCCATTTCCTTTTCTTTTATCAAATGTAATAATAAATCTAACGGACCCTGAAAATCATCAAGAACAACTTCGTATGCCATACTTTCACCCCTAACTTTTGTATTATAGCATAAAAAATTCAAAAATACTTTACTATTTTTTAAAAAGAAAACAAGGAAAATCATCCTTGTTAACGGCACATCAATCTAATAATTTCTTTATCTGTTTCTTTCATTCCATCACGTGACAATCGTCCAATATTTTGAATCGTATTTTCTACACCTTTTAAAACCAAACCTTCTCCATCTTTGAATTCACAACCATTTTTATACATGTAATATCCTAAAATACCGGCATCAACACTGCTGGCTATCTTCCCAGCACATGAAGGCTTCGCACCATCACAAACGATTCCTGAAACAATGGCCAAACCATTGACCATAGTATGACAGATGGCTTCATAATCGCCACCTAATAAATAAGCAATCCCACATCCTGCACCAATACCGGCACTGACAGCTCCACAATAGGCTGATAAACGTCCAATACCTGTCTTTTGATGAATTGTACATAGATTTGATACAATCAATGCACGATAAAGGTCTTCTTGGCTTTTCTGATATTCTTTGGCATAGACAATGACTGGTAAAGAGGCACTCATACCCTGATTACCACTTCCTGAATTGATAACTACAGGAAGTTCACAACCACTCATTCTCGCATCACTACCTGCTGCCGCATAAGCTTTAGCCTTGACTTTGACATCATCACCATAAGTCTTTAATAAAATCTTACCAATGTTTGCACCCCAAGAATTTTTTAACCCTTCACAGGCAATCGCATAATTATAATCAATTTGTCTCTGTAGAATATCTTTGATATCCTCTATTTTCACTTGATTAGCAAATTCATATATATCATGGATATTTAATAAACTACGATCAGTCAAGGATTCATCACTAGAAGATACAACACCACAATGATAAAGCACTTGCTGATCTCTTTCAATATAAACAATATGTGTATGATATCCTGCGATTCTCACTTTTGCATCATGATGAGAACCAATCAAATGAATCATCATGTCTAATACATTTTCACTTTCCATTGGCGATATATCAACAGGCACCTGTTCTAACCATTGTTTCATCTGTTGCTTTTGTTCTTCCTGCACATGAGCAATGACTTCTAAAACATTTTCAGTAATTCCAGCAACAACGCCTGCTGCCACACTTGCCGCTATACCTTTAAGACCTCCAGTATTAGGTACAACAACACTTTTCACATTTTTAAGAATATTACCGCTGACTTGAACTTCAGCTTTGACAATGTCATCATCTAAAATATCACGACATTTACTGGCACAATAGGCCAGCGCAATAGGTTCTGTACACCCCATGGCTGGAACCAGTTCCTCTTTTAAAATGCGAATATATTGATGATAGATTTTTTCTTTCATAATTCTGTCTCCCCATTTCTTTCCTATTGTATCATTGTTTATCTAAACAAGAAAGAAAATTCTTCAATTTTTATGTCCTTAGTGAATTTTTGAGAGCACAGAATGATAAAATCAACTTTAAATTTGTGAGGACTCTTTTGAGACTTGATTTTTCTTAGATTGTCTAATTAAGAATTGAAAAAGTGCTTTTCCATCATAAGGATACAATGGATAAAGATAGGAAACACCAAATGTCTTAATCCTTGATAGACTTATCCATAAAATCAGATTAAAAATGACAAAACCAAAAATATTAAAAAACATAATACTTATCAGCATCATGACTTTAATATATTTATTGGTTAATGATAATTCATAATTCGGTGTTGCAAAACCACCTACTGTACCAATCGCACAGAACATTAAAATATCTTCCGAAAAAAAGCCTAACTGAATCGCAAACTCACCCAATAATATGGCTGCTATCAATCCCATTGCATTTGACAAAGATTGAGGGGTATGAACAGTTGCTATTCTTAAAAGTTCTATAGACAATTCCATAATTAAGATTTGAATAAAAAATGAATAATCCCAAACCATAAAAGAGGAAATCAAGGCAAATAGCGGAACCAGATATACAGAAAGAAAAACTGCAGCCATACGAATAAGACGAATAAAAGTCCCAATCAATGGTGTTTGACGATGTTCTTCGACATGTTCTAAAATTTCAAAAAGAGTCGTTGGCAACATCACAACGGAAGAAGATGTATCACATAAAATAGCGATAAAACCATGTTGGATATGTGTTGCAACAATATCAGGTCTTTCACTATACCGTACTAATGGAAAAGGATTGTATCCCTGATTCAATAATACTTCTTCAATAGCACGATCACTCATAATAAATTCCTGGGCCTGAACATCTTCTATACGTTTAAGAAGCTGTTTTAAAATGTGCTGATCAACTTTATTTTCTAAATACACAACAGCAATATCAATAGGATTTTCAGTTCCCATAGTTGTCAAATGAAAGCATAATTCTGGAGATTTAATACGACGACGAATCAAACCTGTATTATTTAAAATCGATTCATTAAATCCATCTTTGGCACCACGAACACTTTTTTCTGTTTCTGGTTCTTCAATGGAACGATTTGGGTAATTTTTTGAATCCATAAGATAGGTTGTTTCTCCATCAAATAATGCACAATTCCCACCCAATAAAGCCTGTTGAATTCTTTGAATATTATTGGTTGAAACGATTTCCACATCCCCCATATTTAAACAGTTCTCCAGATCTTTTCCTTGTCTATTTTCAATGCCTTCAACCAATCGTGAAATTAAAACATCGTTTGATAAACTTGCTAGAAAATAAAGATGAAGCAAGCGTCCTTTAAAATTGAGAATACGATGTTTTAAATCATAAGAATTATTCATGAGCGTGGTTTAAATAAAATAGCGACAAGGAAACCAAACAGAATTGCTGCAGTGATTCCAGCAGCTGTTAAATCAAACATCCCCATAGCAATACCAAAGATGCCATATTCTTTGGTAGCAGCCATAGCGCCATGCATTAAAGAATGACCAAAGCTGGTAATAGGTATCAAAGCCCCTGCATGAAAGATTTCAATCAAGCGATCATAAATATGAAATAAATCTAAAAAAGAACCTAATACAACAAATAGACTGGTAATATGTCCAGGGGTGAAATGGCTATGATCATAAATCAGTTGAGCAATCAAACATATAAGACCACTAAATAAAAAAGCCATGATATAATTCATTCTACCGCCTCCAAACTTATGGCATGGGCAACACAGGGAATACTTTCTTTTTGTGAAGTCATCATAGGTGAAAGCAAAGCTCCGGTCGCCACAACAAGAATACGTTTCATCTTCTTTTCTCTTAATTGAGGATAAAGTGAGCCCATTGTCACCAAAGCACTACAAACACAACCACTCCCACCTTGAAAAACTTCCTGTGAAGATAAATCATAAAGCATACATCCACAATCATTATAATGAACAACATCAATCTTATGACGTAATAGCATTTCCTTTAAAATCTGGTGCCCATACATTGATAAATCTCCAGTCACTACCAAATCATAATCATGGAAAGACCTTTTGAGATCTTGAAAATGATTCATTAAAGTATCAAAAGCTGCTGGTGCCATAGCACGTCCCATATCATTGACATCATTTTGACTGTAATCAATCACTCTGCCAAGTGTTAAAGCTTCGACTCTGACTGGCTGTGGTTGTGAACTTAATAAGGTAGAAACAGCACCTGTTGCAGTAAAGGTTGTTGTCTCTCTTTTTTGAGCACCATATTCTACAGGATAGCGATATTGACGTTCAGCTGTTGCATTATGACTGGAAACCATAGTGACCACTTTTTCCATAAATCCAGCTTCAATAAACAAGGCAGCAGTTGCCATTGATAAAGCAAATCCCGAACAAGCTCCATAAACACCAATAAATGGTCGTGGTAATTCTCTAGCTAGATAATGAACTGTCGTGATCTGATTCATCAAATCACTACCTAAATACAAATCAATATCCTTATATTTCAGACGTTCTCTTTTTAAACAAATATCCAAGGCATCCCTTAACATTTTGCGTTCAGCTTTTTCAAATGATTTTTCACCATAATGATAATCCTGTATACTTTTATCAAAACATGCACCTAATGGTCCCTGATGTTCCAATGGTCCACAGACCGTTCCCGATGATTCAATATATACATGATTGATTTTTAATGAATTACCCAAAAAGCGTAATGACATAACGAATCACTCCCAGCAATGCTGAACTCACAATTCCATAAGTAATCACAGTGCCACCCAATTTAAACATATTACTGCCAATGCCCATGACAAGACCTTCACTTTTGCAATCTAAGGCACTTGATGTCATACTATTTGCAAAACCAGTAATCGGAATAAAAGTTCCAGCCCCAGCTTTTTGAGCCAATTTATCATAAATGCCTAATCCTGTAAGCAAACAACTTATCAGTACTAATGTAATAATCATCATAGGTGTTGCATCTTCTTGACTGATTTTATAGAAATTCATAAAAAATTCTAAAACACCTTGAGCAATGATACCAATCACTCCACCATATAAGAATGCATAAAATGCATTTTTTATTTTATGTCCCGCTGGCTTTAATTCATCAGCCAACTGATCATATTCCTTACGATCCATTTTTTTCACCTCTTACATAGTGTTTACATTTTTTTATATTTCAAACATGATTTTTTTCATAAAAACATAAACTATAAATGAAAGGGATGAAAAATATTGAAAATAAAAAATCTTTTAACTCGTATTTTTGAATATTTTTTTGAAGTTATTGAAGTTGATGAAGATGGTCATGAAATCAAAAAGCAACAGGAATCTTAATATTCTTGTTGCTTTTGATATATATTCTATTTTTAATGCGTGTCAATTTACTAAACAAGCCATAAAAAATGTATTATTTTTCTAAACGTATCCATATTCTTTGTATGAGTGGTATTAAACAATATCCTATAAATATCTCAATTGGTAATACAGCACATTCTTTCACAACTCTTATACATAGTGAAATTGTCCAAGGAATGTGATACATCATATCCAGCCATAATGGTGTTAAACAAAGTGTGACAACAATTTCTGTCGCAACTACACATAATATCCATGTTGAAAAAGTTTTGGCTTCCTGTACATTAATCCTATGTTTAATGATATAAATGATGACAATAAATATCATCATCAATAATAAACATAAAGAAATCAATGTGATTTTTTGTTGAAAATGTAACTGATAAGTCGTTTCTGAAATACTTATGGAATCAAGCTGTCCAATATAAATAGAAGCCCCTATCCCTAAAACAAAAATCAACCCCACAACAATACGTAGTACATTCTGTGGACTGATTTTTTTAGAATGTTCACGAATCAGTGAAGGAATGACACTGACAAGAATTGTTCCTAAAGTAAATCCAAAAAATGGAAATCCAGTAGGAACCAAAATCAAACCAATCACATCACTACATAAACCAACTACAAAGGCATAACTGGGTGATAAAAAATATCCTGCTAACATTAAAGGAATATATTCAAATCCAATCTTAAGACTCTCTGCTCCAAATAATGGAATCATAATAGCTAATCTTTTACAGATAGCCGTTAAAATAATGAAAATGGCTCCAATAACCAGTTTCATAACATTTCCTTTTTCAAAAGGATAAAACTTAAACACATAAAAACCTAAGGCAATAATCACTATTGCAATAATCAATTGTTCCATAACACTATGCTACTGATAACAAATTTTCCTGCTTCGTCCTCATTTCTAGTCCACAGGCGTTAATTCCGATCTGATGACCGTACATGCTTTGCTACTGACGTAGACTCCTCCTTCTTTTTATATTTTTTCTATCATACATCATTTCTTATAGATTGACAATACTGCGATCTTCACCTTTAAGAAAAGCCAAAATATTTTGATAAACTTCATTGACACATCTTTGTCTAGCTTCAATAGATCCCCATGCAATATGTGGTGTTAAAATCACTTTATCCATATCTTGAATCTGATAAATCACATCATCTTCTAATAATGGTTCATGTTCAAAAACATCTAAACCAACACCTGATAGATGTCCTTCATTTAATACCTTAACAAGAGCTTTTTCTTCAATAATGCCACCACGTCCAACATTAATCAGATAAGCTGTCTTTTTCATTTTTCTTAAAGCTTCTTCATTAAATAAATAATGTGTCTGATCATTTAACGGTGCATGAATCGTGATGATATCAGATGTTTTTAATAAAGTATCAAAATCTACCTGCTGATAATCACTTGTTGCATTTTTTCCACTTGTTGAATAATATTGCACTTTAGCCCCCATAGCAGTCGCAATACCTGCAACCTGTCGACCAATATGACCCAATCCAACAATTCCCCATGTCATAGATGACACATCGTGGAAAACATCATCAAAATAGCTAAAACGTTCACTTCTTGCGTACTCTTTTGATTTCACAAAATGATCATAAGCTACATTTTTTTCAACCAAATGCATTAATAAAGCCAATGTATGTTGAGCCACAGTTGTTGTTGAATAATCTTTAACATTTGCAACTTTAATACCATGTTCTCGACAATATGTTAAATCAACATTATTTGTTCCTGTCGCAAACAGACATATCAATTTCAAACGGTTTAAACCTTCCAGAACTTCTTTTGTCATTTGATTTTTATTGGTAATGACAATATCTGCTCCTAAGATACGTCCTCTTATTTCTGAAGGCTTGGTATCTTCATACATCGTCACTTGTCCTAACGAACAAATTTGAGATAAATCTATATCCTTTCCAACAGAAGCACTCTGTAAAACAACAATATGAACATCTTCTTGACGAAGTAAAGTCATAAAATCTTCCAAGGATACATTTTGAAACATCTTTCCTAATTGAATAGCTTCATTTAAATCTAAAATATCTGTTGGTAAAGCCACGCCACACATAGTTGTATCAACAATTTCAAACTTTAAAATACGTTGAATCATAGCTACACCTAAAGCTTTTGAAGTCATTGTCTTATCATTTTCAATATCTTCTAAGATATGTTGTTTAAAATGTTCATCTTTTTGTACACCTTGATATATACATTCCTGAAGTGATGTTAAAGATAAAATATGTTCTCTTATAAAATCATTATAAAGAAGTGGTAAAACCACATCATAAAGTTCTATAGGAACAGGTTGTCCATAACCTTTTGTAAAATTATAAAGTAAAGCTGTTCCTAATTCTTCATCCTTCATGCGATCCACAAGTTTCATGATTATTTCCTCCTTCAAATAAATAAACTTCAACACGCTGCCTTTCTGCTTTGGCTTTATCATCATAAAAAATCATACAGATTTTCATTTTTTTCTCACGCATATCATATTTCATAATATTATAAGAAATATAACGACTGCGACTTTCTTTCAATCCTCCAGTTGCACTACCTGCTCCTATATAGTAACAATCATCTTCTTTTCTAAAAAACGGAAGATGTTTATGTCCATGAAAAACATAATGAATATGTCTTTTTTGAATCCAATCAATCAATAATGGTGCATCCACTAAAACCTTTGAAGTTTCAATGATACGATTGATAAATGTTTTTTCATGCCATTTTGTCTTAATAAACTCTGCTTTGTTAATTGGATAAACATGATGATGCAGCATAAGCAGTAAAGTATAATCTTCAATATGGTCAATTGCTGATAATTCATCATCAATTTCTGCCAATTGTCTTTCTCCAACTTTTCCTCTAGCCAGATTCCCTTCACTGGTTGTATCCATCTTAATAATAATAATTTTCTCCTGTTCCAGAACTTTAATATTCTCTCCTAACAGATAAGCGATAACCTTACTTTTTTGGTTTCTGGCAAAGTTAAAGCCATGCACAATAACATCATGATTTCCCAAAATAAAAGTCACATTCGCTTTATATCTTTTTTTAAGACTGTTCATAAAATCATTCGCCAGATACATATTTTTTCGATTAGGTGATTCCATCAAATCTCCTGTAATCAAAATCTGAATAGGCCATGGAGATGGTAATCTCGGAATCAATTCATCCAAAGATGCATAAAGACGCGTGAGCCCCCTTTGACGTTTATCCTTTCCTAAATGTAAATCACTCAATTGAATAAAATACGCATCATTTTGATAGTAATTATTATAGACTTCAAAAAGATTGACTTCTTGTTCAATATAATGAAACAATTGTTTCATATCTTCCTGCTTATGGATGGGTGCAAAAACAGCTTGCTGTCCCTTAAAAATTAAACATCCAGGCCATAAATCAACATGACGTAAAGCACAGAAAAAAGCAGGAAAAGGATCAAAGAAAGACAGATCACTGCGATGAAAATATCCTGGAATATGATAAAAATATATATGATTATAAGAATTTGTTTCTAAAAAATCATTTGAGACTTCTTGAAATCCAGGGACATATAAGATATGTGTTGCATCTTCATATTCCCGTGCCAAGTTTTCCATTTCTATAGAAAAAGGCTTATGCAAAACATGGTCAACATCTTCTGCTTTCATCAAACGAGATAAAAAAGCATATTCGTCTTCAGTAATAGAGCATAAAACAGGACATTCTATCTGACGTTTATCCAGCCATTGGATAAAATTTTGCATATATTGATAAGATATCATAAAATCTCGCATATAAGCTAATTCATTACGAAAAACAATATTGAAAAAAGTATTGATAAAGATGATTTCATTCACTATTTTTTCACCTCGTGTTTTCATTATACTACAAAATAAAATGAATGAATATGAAAAAATATAACGGTTTTCCGTTATATTTTAAAATTTTAAATTTCTTGGTGTTCTTGGGAATGGTTCAACATCTCTAATGTTTTGCATACCAGTTAAATACATCAAGAAACGATCAAATCCTAAACCAAAACCAGCATGTTTACATCCACCAAATCTTCTTAAATCCATATACCATTGAAGACCTTCTTTAGACATTTGTTTTTCATCCATAATTTTTTCAAGAACTTCATATCTTTCTTCACGTTGGCTTCCTCCAACAAGTTCCCCAATACCTGGAACCAGTAAATCACATGCAGCCACTGTTTTTCCATCATCATTTAAACGCATATAAAAGGCTTTGATTTCTTTTGGATAATCTGTTAGGAACACTGGTCCACCAACAATCTGTTCACAAATATAACGTTCATGTTCACTATTTAAATCCATACCCCATTCAACTTTATTCTCAAATTTAACATCTGCTTTTTCAAGAATTTCAATAGCTTCAGTATAAGTCATACGTTTAAATTCACTATTTTTGACATGTGTAATTCTTTGAATACAATCTTTATCAATCATCTGTTCAAAGAATTTCATTTCCTCAGGTGCATTTTCTAAAACGTAATCAATACAATATTTAACCATGTCTTCAATCAAATCCATATCATCTTCCAAATCGGCAAAAGCAATTTCTGGTTCAATCATCCAAAACTCACTTGCATGACGTGAAGTATTAGAATTTTCAGCTCTAAAAGCAGGTCCAAATGTATAGACATCTCTAAATGCCATACAGAAAGCTTCAACATGAAGCTGTCCTGTAACTGTTAAGAAAGCTTCTTTACCAAAGAAATCTTTATCAAAATTTGTATCATCAATTGTTGTGGCTCTAAACATTTCGCCAGCACCTTCACCATCATTACTTGTAATAATAGGTGTATGAACATAAACGAATCCTTGTGACTGGAAAAATTCATGAATAGCCATAGACAAGACACTTCTTAATCTAAAAATCGCATAAAATGTATTGGCACGAGGACGAAGATGTGGGATTTCACGCATATATTCAAAAGAGTGTCTCTTCTTTTGTAATGGGAAATCATCGTCACAGGCACCTTCTACAACAACTTGGGTTGCTTCAATTTCAAATGGCTGTTTCGCATCAGGTGTCAATTTAAATTTTCCTAATACACGTATAGCACTTCCTGTGCTGATATGTTTTACTTCATCATAATTAGATAAGTTTTCCTGTAAATATACAATCTGACAGTTTCTAAAATACGTTCCATCATTTAATGCAATAAAACCAACTTTACCATTATCACGATTTGTACGTACCCAACCATCTAATTCCACATATTCCAGGCTTTCTGTTTCCATGGCTTCTCCAGCTAACACCATTTCATATAATTCTCTTACAGTCATAAACTCAAACATTGTTTTCTCCTCCTAACAAAAAAAGTCATTCCTTAAAGGAACGACTTGAAATATCGCGGTACCATCCTCATTCATCATCTGACGATCATGCTCTCTTACCATAACGCAGTCTTGCGGGATAGTCTACTCACATTTCTCCTATCCAGTTCATTGAGTGTTCCACATTATATATGTTTCTTTTGCTTTCACCATCCAAAAGTCGCTTTTAAACATGTTTATAAGGTGTTCTCAAATCATAACTTTATAAATATTATTACCATCTTTTTGATGAAATTTCAATACTTTATTCATCATTTGCATGCATTTTTAAAACAAGCTCCTGAATAGCGACAACAACATCCACAGTTTGAACAACAACATCAGGATGAACAGTAAAATGAGTATGTGTAAAATCAACAATGCCTTTGACCCCTAAATCCATCAAACGATCAACAGTTTGTTGAACATCCTGACTAATAGCCAATATAGCAATTTTACAGCCTTCAGGGAAAGTTTTTTCCAAATCATCAATATGTTGAATTTTCACACCAAAACGTTCTCCAACTTTATTTTGATCAGAATCATAACCACAGACAATTTTACCCACTGTATACTGCCAACGATTATATTTTAAAATGGCACTACCCAAATTGCCTACCCCAATCAAAATAATAGGTTCATCTAATCCTAATCCTAAAACATTATTTAAAATATTTATAATATCTTTTGTATCGTAACCGATACCACGTTTTCCTAAAGATTCTTTTGTTGTTAAAAAGCTAAAATCACGACGAATTGTCGTATCTAAGATACCTGTTGCTTCAGCCAATTCGCTTGACAAGAAATTATTTTTCCCTTCATGTTGCATATTGCGCAATGCTTTTAAATACACAGGAAAACGAGACATTGTTGCTTTTGAAATTTTATGTTGTTTTTTTTCCATTATGATTCACCAAGACTTTCCTCTTCTAAATCATATGACGGTTTTACCATTAAGTCAAGCGGTGAAAAACATTGATGTTCAAACATAATACGGGCTGCTGATGCAATCATCGCTGCATTATCCGTACAATAACGCATTGGTGGGAATAAAACAGGTATAGGGCTTTGTTTTGTCAAGGCCTGTCTTAAGCCCTGATTGGCACTGACTCCACCCGCTACAATAATCTGTTTAGCATGGTAATCCTGTGCAGCTTTAATTGTTTTAGAAACGAGTACATCTACAGCAACTTCCTGAAAAGAACATGCTAAATCTTCTGGCACAATGTCTTCTCCACGTTGTTTGGCATTATGGCAAAGATTAATCACAGCTGACTTTAATCCACTAAAAGAAAAATTATAACTTTCATCATTTAACGGAAGTGGCAAGGCATAACTATGTTTTCCTTGTGCTGCCATACGATCAATCACTGGGCCTCCAGGATATGGCAAATGTAAAACACGTCCTACTTTATCATAAGCTTCACCAATGGCATCATCCAATGTTTGACCAATGACTTCAAAAGAGAATTCATGTTCCATATAAACAAGTTCACTATGCCCTCCACTGACAACCAGACAGAGACATGGATATTGAATATCTTCCACCAGCTCATTAGCATAAATATGTCCAGCAATGTGATGAACACCTATCAAAGGTTTATGATAGGCCAAAGCCAAAGTTTTAGCAGCCTGCATACCAACATGCAAAGAACCTACCAGTCCAGGACCTTTCGTCACAGCTATAGCATCAATGTCATGCATATCAATCTGTGCCTGAGATAAGGCTGTTTTTAAAACTGTAGAGACACACTCTACATGCATACGACTGGCAATCTCAGGTACAACGCCCCCAAACAAACGATGGGTATCAATCTGTGAAGCCACAACATTACATAACAATTCTCTTTTATCTTTTAAAATGGCGACAGCCATTTCATCACAACTTGATTCAATAGCTAAAATAAGACTCATCTTTTTCCCTCCATTTCCTTAACCATCAAATAGGCATCTTCATGATTATCCTGATAATAATTTTTTCGTATACTTTGAATCTGAAATCCATTTTTTTGATAAAGCGCAATTGCATGCTGATTGGACTGTCGCACTTCAAGGCTCATAACTTCAACTCCTGATTGTTCAGCTATTTTCATTGCATATGACAGTAACTGCTGCCCAAATCCTTGAGACTGCTTAT
Organism: Massilimicrobiota sp. mt181; assembly: GCF_055420065.1. Taxonomy (NCBI): domain Bacteria; kingdom Bacillati; phylum Bacillota; class Erysipelotrichia; order Erysipelotrichales; family Erysipelotrichaceae; genus Massiliimicrobium; species Massilimicrobiota sp. mt181. The sequence continues at coordinate 80,227 of NZ_JBVAYN010000007.1, read as the reverse complement.
CCCGACGCACACCAATTGTAGAAATCTGCGCCTGTTCATACATGATCCATAAATCAACATACCCAAAAATCTGTTGTTGATCTTTTAATACAAAAAGATGAGCAAATGGATTCTGATTCAATTCATAATCAAAATCTTCTAATCGCCATGGTGTTTCTATCAATGACTCTTCAATATCAGTGATTTCCTTTAAATCTTCTTTTTTTAAAGGCTCTATAAACATATTTTCTTGGCCTCTACATCTTTGAGATATCGTGGCACCAGTGCATCTACATTATCAACGGCATCTTGTAATTTTGCCAGTTCATGTAAATGAGCTGCTAAATTCACTTCATGAAGTGGAAAGTCAACAACCTCACTTTGTCCAACTACCTGATAACCTTGATAATCATTCATCAATTGAGAAAATTGCGAAATTTCAATCATCTGTTCTGGCATTAACGCTTTGCCATGATTATAGGTACAAACAAAAACTTTTTGACTGCGTGCATCAATGACAGAGACACATTTTTCTAACCCGGCATAAGCCGCCAATGATGAAATAGCTTTTATGCGTACAGAAGAAATGACGCTTAAAGTTTTCGCAATAGTCAAAGCAACTCTTTCTCCCGTATATGATCCTGGTCCTATTGTCACAACCATTTCATCTACATCTAATAATTCTTTATTGTATTTTTTTAATAACTTTTCTAAATAAGGAATAGCATTTTCAGATTGACGTTTTGATCCCAGTTCCTGAATAGATTCTAAACATTTTTCATCTTCATACAAAGCAACTACTAAATACTGATTTGATGTATCCATGATCAGTTGTAACATATTCCCATCTCCTTTAATAATTGCTGATATTTTTCTCCATGTGGAAAAAACTTTAGACTGCGTGTCTGATCTTTATTTTTTGTCATATGTATTTCCAGTTTTTCAGCTGGTAAAATATCCTGAATATATTCAGGCCATTCAATCACACAAACACCATCCGCTTCAAACATTTCTTCAAATCCCAATTCATCATCCTGTCCTTCTAGACGATAGGCATCAAAATGATAAAGTGGCCATTTCCCTTGATATTGTTTAACAATGGTAAAAGTCGGTGAATTAATAATCTTTTGAACTCCCAAACCTTTTCCAATACCTTTTGTAAAAGTTGTTTTCCCAACGCCCAAATCACCTTCCAAGGTAATAATAGCATTTGGAAATAAATGTTGAGCTAATTTTTCTCCAAAATCAATCATTTCCTGTTCATTTTGAAAATCCACTATGATCTCTCCTTTTTTTGTATTCTCCGCTCTGATAAAAATGATACCAATGCTGTGCAAAACCAGGTCTAAATGGTCCAGACATATTCATGGTCATTTCAATAAGCTGGCTCAACTGTTGATGTAAAATATAATCTAATTCATCACTATAATGCATGATAGCCTTATGTTGGCGATACTCTTCTTCATCTAAAATCTTATATTTATAATCAGGAAAAACCTTTAAATCTAAATCATAATCAATATATTTCAAGGCTTCACCATCGTATAATGTTGGAGAGGCAATATTACAATAAAAATGAACACCTGTTTTACGAATCATACAAATCACATTATACCATTTCCTTTTTGGAAAATAACAGATGGCCGGTTCTCTTGTATACCATTTACGACCATCAGACTCTGTAACTAACGTTCTATTATTGACAACAATAAAATGATGTGGTGTTTCTTCTAAAACAAGCCCTTTGTCCCAACAACGATGAATACTTCCATCATGTTTATAACAATGAATAAGAATGTTTTGACCAACAAATGTCTTATTCATAATCATAACCTCTTTCTATAACATTCACATTATACACAAGTTCGCGCTTTTTTTAAAGCAGTTTTACCTGATAAATGAATGGAAGATGCATTTCTTATCTTTAATCAAATAAAAAAATCTCTCATTGAAGAGAGATTATGCAAAAACTCTTTTTAATCGTGAATATAATAATGGAACAGCAATCATACACAACACAAGTGTTGGTGCCACATAGATAATATTATATCCTAATGAATAAACAATTGGATTCATTCCTTCTGGTGCATAAGATGCAAATAAGAAAGCTCCTGATGCAAAATGTGATAAATATTTCAAAACCATCACAAATAAAACACCCCAACAAATAGGAACACCACCAATCTTTGTTGTCTTAACCAATGGCGTTAATCCACATACGGCAAGTGGCAATACATAATCAAGTAAAACTGACCATGGCCCATAATAAGTTGCCAAACCTAAAACAAACTGTAAAATAGAAACTCCAACCCCACAAATAACACCATATCCAGCTCCCATAAGATATCCACACAGCATGATGGCAATGACATCAACGGAGATTGTCCCTCCTTGTGGAAGGGATGGAATGATTTCATTGACATAGCTCAAAACAAGTGTAATGGCCATAAACATGGCAAGTTGGCACATGCTTTTCACTGTCAAATTAACTTTTAAAAATTTTTTCATAACTCTTCTCCTTTCATTCAAGCCACAAATAAAAAAGACTTTTCTACCCACGTAAAAAAGTCACAAAAAACATTATTTGCACTCTCTACGCTGGCATTACCCAGTTCAGATCATAAGGGACAAGGCTTTCACCTTTCTCAGCAAATGCGCCCCTGGCTCATATCTATTATATTCTTTTTTAGAAAAAATACAAACCTTTTTTATAGTGTTTATTGATGGACGTAACATTTTTCTCTAGTTTTTTTATAAATAAATGCTATAATAAAGATGAATTAAGGGAGGATAAGAAAATGGCAAAAATTATTGCAGTGAATGCTGGTAGTTCATCATTAAAATTCCAGTTATTTGAAATGGATGATGAATCTGTCATTACTTCTGGTGTTGTTGAAAGAATTGGTTTAGATGATTCTATTTTTACCATTAAATATAATGGAGAAAAAGAGGTTCGTACTTTACCTATTCCAACACATAAAGAAGCTGTACATTTATTATTAGATACATTATTAGAGAAGAATATTGTTTCTTCATTAGATGATATTAAAGGTGTTGGACACAGAGTTGTTCAAGGGGGTTCTTATTTTAAAGAATCAGCTATTATTGATGAAGATGTTGTTCAAAAAATTGATGAATTAAAAGCTTTAGCACCTTTACATAATCCTGCACACTTAACAGGATATTATGCATTTAAAGAAGCAATTCCTAATGCAGGTGCAGTCGCTGTATTCGATACAGCTTTCCATCAGACACTTGAACCTAGATGTTATATCTATCCTATTCCATATCATTTCTATACAGATTATAAAGTAAGAAAATATGGAGCTCACGGAACTTCTCATTTCTATGTTTCTCAAAAAGTTATTGAAAAACTAGGAAATCCAGAACATTCTAAAATCATTGTTGCTCATTTAGGAGCTGGTGGTTCTTTAACAGCTATTAAAGATGGAAAATCTATCAATACATCTATGGGATTCACACCTCTTGCTGGTATCATGATGGGAACTCGTAGTGGGGATCTGGATCCTTCAATCATTGATTATCTTATTGAACAAGTCGGTATGGATATGAAAGAAGTTATTCATATGCTTAACAAAGAATCTGGTTTACTTGGTGTATCAGGTGTATCAAGTGATTTTAGAGATGTCTTAAATGCTGCAAACGAAGGAAATGAAAGAGCAAAACTTGCGATTGATATTTTCTTTAGAAGAGTTATTGCTTATATCGGTAGATACTTTATTGCATTAGGTGGTTGTGATGCTATTGCCTTTACTGCTGGAATTGGTGAAAATTCTGCTTATGCAAGAAAAGAAATCTTATCACTTGTCAGTGAAGCTTTAGGTATTGTGGTGGATGATGATGCTAATGAAAATGGTGAAGGTGAACGTTTAATTTCAAAACCTGAATCAAAAATCAAAGTTTATGTCATTCCTACAAATGAAGAACTTGTTATTGCAAGAGACACAAAACGTTTATTGAATTTATAAAATGATGAAAAAAGGGGTTTTAGCGAAATCGTAATTTCGTTAAAACCCTTTTTCATTTGCAAGTCATTTAAACTATCATTATCAATCACTCATATATTCCCTATCACATTTCAACGACAACACTTTTTCAATACTCTTTCAATCATGTTCTTTTGATTCTCCAATGATTCTTTAAAAACAAGATTGTTAAAAGCATCCATACGCTTGAATATGTTAATAAAAATATAAAAAGTGCAATCACCATTACATGCATTATCTTTCTATTCATCTTTCTTTTTCTTCATTCTATATGCCATAACAGCAATCAACAAAGAGCTACCACCAACGAATACAAATGCATCCATCATAGCCGTATTATCATCTGTTTGTACAACTTTGACAGGCATTCTTGTATTTTCATACTCTATGCTATAAACATCCCCAATACCTTCAAGCTGATCATCAATTACAATCTTCACGACTTCATCAGATAACTGATAGCCTAAAGGCGCTTTTGTTTCTTTGACATAGACTGTCTGTCCATATTCTAAATCTTCAAAAACTGCTGTTCCCTTTGTTGTATCTGCTTTGACTGTCTTTAGTGGATTTTGACATTTAACATCTGAATAAATGGTAAATTCAAAATCATTATGCATGATATTCTGATGTGTCTTGCTGTCAATCTTATTAACAAGAATGTCAGTCAAAATACGATGATCTGTCATAGTTATTGAGAGATCCTGCTCTCCATCAACAGTGAATGTCACAGATGGAGCTGTTTTGTATCCTTCTGGAGTCTTGATTTCAACAATCATATAAATTTCTCCAACTTGCAACCCCTCAGCATAATGAACTGAGCCATCTGTTGTCCATTGGTTAATCACATTTTTTTGATCATCAACAATCTGCAATATAGCTCCCTTAACCACATTTCCTGATTCATCTAATTTATTGATAGCCACCTGTGTATCTTTCATCACAATTGTCTGTTTATTTTCTGACATTGTAAACTTCACATCTTTTGCATAAGTATATCCAAGTGGTGTCAAATCTTCACGATAGATATAATCTTTTCCAATAACAAGCCCCTTAATCAAATGAGTTCTTCCATCGCTTGTCCATTGTTCAATAATTTCGTCACTTTCCGCATCAATGACAGAATATTCTCCACCTTTGAGTTCTGTACCATTTAAATCCTGTTTAGAGAAATAAGTTTCTGTTAATTTATTTTCAATTGTCTTTTCCACTGTATATTCCTTTGTTGTATTGTCTTTGATATCAAATTCAAAGATAACTGGTTCATCTAAAAGTACATATCCATCCACTGTTGAAATCTCTTCAACCTTGTATCTGGCACCAGTTATTCCAAGTGGTAAACCTGTTAATTCCAGTTTTCCACTTTCATCAATCATATAGATACCATCAGTTGCATTGCCTATACTGACTATATCACCTGTATGATAAATCATTTTTCCTGTTGCTGGATTAACAATATCACTATCAGCAGTGACCTTGAACTGTGCTCCGCCAACAGCTGTATCTTCCTCTCTTTCAAATTCCTTATGTAAAATCAGATGTCCTGTTGGTTTTTCATCAACAAAAGAAACTTCAATGACTGGCTGATGATCCTCATCAAAAATGATATCCTTATTGTCAGAAGAAATATTGACTTTGATATCATCTCCAATAAGGAATCCTTCAGGAGTTTTCAGTTCTTCAATCGTATATTCTCCTGCTTCAAGCATATTATCAAGAACAACATAACCTTTTTCATCTGTTGTCCATTCATCCTTATAAATCATGCCAACTTTTTGTTTGACATAATTTCCCTGACTATCCTTCAACTTAAATGTTGCATGAGATAAAGATATTTTTTGTCCATCTTGATCCACTTTAATGATTTTTAACCATGCCTGAAATGGTGCGTTATTGACCATTCTGTATTCGATTTCCTGATTCTTATCAATAGTTACAAAGAAATCTCCTGCTGAATAATAGTTTTCAGGTGTCTTTGTTTCTTTGACTTGATAAATACCATAAGGAAGATCAATAGATGTATCCCTACCTGTTCGATCAGTCACCAGCACATCATAAGTTCTTGCCTGATCCCAGCCATTCTTTTGCACATCAGAATAAAGCTTAATCGTAAATTCTACACCTTCAAGTCCTTGAACAATACCACTTGATCCGTCAGTCCCCATTTTCGCAACTTCTAGTTTTCCTTTGATGACCTGTTCTTTGGAAACAACACTCTGTGTGACAACCTGCTGACTTGAATTTGAAGATGTCAATGTCACTATCTGAGGATCATCTAACAAATATCCCTCGCTTGGTTTTGTTTCTTCTATGCGATATGAACCCATTGGTAAGTTGGACCATGTCATTTTTGCCTGGCTGTCTGTTTTCTTTGTTCCGATATCACCCCAGACACCATTTCCCACAGTCTTTTGAGAGATTGTTTCATCTTTCTTATAAAGGACTGTTCCATCTGCTGGACTTAGAATATTGTCATTGGCTTTTAAAACATATTCTGCATCTTTCAAGGTTGCATTACCTTGAGCAATATTTCCTGTTTCCTTATCCTGTTTCTCTAATTCAATTTTTCCTAGAACAGGTTCATTATAGATTTCAATAGCATATGTCTTGCCATTTTCAGTCACACTCTGATTCTTTTCCAGTGTCGCAATGACATAGTTTTGTGGTGCCTCTTTTTCACGAATCGTATATATTCCATAATCAAGCAAACCTGTTTTAGCAATACCTTCACTATTTGTAGATATTGTCGCAACAACCTGATTTCCACTTAAGACCTCAAACTTTGTACCTGATTTCTTGACAATCTCTCCTGTCTTTTGGTCTTTCTTGACAACCTGAATATAACCCTGTTTCCAGTTATTCGTTTGTGTAAACGAAGCTGTTTGACCAGCTTTCAACTCTACCGAATGAACTGTTGAATCTAAGACGAGATAATCTGGAACCTTGACTTCCTGTATATAGATGGTTGTTGGTTTCAGTTGATCAATCGTTATCGTTCCATCTTTTCCTGTTGTATAAGTTCCTAGACTCTGACTCATATCTGCGTTATAGGAAATCTTGAACTGTACATCTGCAACATTATTTCCCTTATTATCTTTCTTGGCAATCTTTAAAGCAGAAGTTCCTATCTTGATTTTAAAGAATGCACTCGGTAAGGCACTTTCAAGTTCTCCTGCAATCGCAACTTTTTGATATCTTTCAGAACTGTCCAGACAGAGCAATTGTCTTTTATTGAGATCAAGACTGTTTGTTGCGGAAACAGTTTTTGTGTCAGCAAATGATGTATTGGATGTCACTTTGAGTACATTTCCATTCTTGCTGAATGATAAACCACTAGACTTAAAATCATATCTGCTAAGAACACTATTCTGGTCATTCATCTCCATATAATAATGACTTCCATCAAATTCTGTCATTTCATATGTCTTTGCAAGACTTTCACTCTTCGCCGCAAAGCTTGGAATCTGACCCCATGTTTCTAATGTTTGACTATAAGAATCATAGTATGTCTTCACATTGGATTTTGTCGTTGCATTATTCCAATTCAATGCATTGTAAACTGAAGTCGCTCCACTGGTCGTGACTCCACGATAGCTTCCATCTGCATTTCTTTCTCCTACCATGATTTCCCATACGATAATTTGAGCAGCATACCATTGATAGGTATTACCCTTCACTGACTTCAATGACCCACTCGTATTATAGGAAACATTGATTGTTGTTGGTGCAAGACTCAAGACTCTACTAATAAGTACCTGCTTTTCATAGGCACTCAAATACTTATTTTTCTGAGCTTCCTCAATCAGATCAATCGTATCTGTAGGTGTATACTGTGTACCATCATGAACAGCCTTGCCATGTTCTAAACAATAAAAATACTGTCCATTTGTTGTCAAAAGAACAGTTACACCTTCATCATAAGCACTGGCATCCAAGACAGTGCCATCATTGAGTTTCGCACCTGCCTTGGTCGTCACACCTGCCAGATAGTTGTAGGTGTTCATCTCATAGGTTGCCCCATGAACTTGACCTATGTTCAATGCAAAGATGCAAGATAACACAGATAATAATATCTTTTTCAATCTTCTAAAATGTTTATGCTTATCCATTTTTTAACCTCCTTTTCATCATAAACATCAGTTATTTTTCTTAGACCACCCCCTTTCATAATTCAATTAGCATAAAAAAAGACAGGTTGATTATTCCTGCCTTTAAGATATTGAGTTGTTCATCAATGATTGAAGTTCTCATTGATTTATAAAAGTAAAATAAAATCCCATTTAAAATGGGATCAATATATTGGCTATAAGACTACTTAAAACTGTTGCACATGCTACAAAAACAAGCCCTTTATTGTGATAGGCAAAATAGATGCCTACCAAACCACCAATGATTGCGCTAGGAATATGACCTGTCGCATAAATAATACTAGGAAAAGTCAAAGCCGAAAGAACAGCATAGGGCACATAATAGAGAAGTGAACGAATAAAAACAGAGTGAATTTCCTTTTTAAAGAAAGTAAGTGGTAACATTCTAGGTAAATATGTAACCAGTGCCATAACGAAGACACTCATCAATAAATAAACACTCATATGTTATTCTCCTTGATTGGATAGCGTAAAGCTCCATAAATCGCTGCCAACAATGTTGCTACAATTAATTGAAAACCACTTGATAAATTTTGAAACAAAGGACATTCATAAAGTATTGTTGAAATCACTCCACCTATAATCACCACTTCTAAAATAGCTCTTGACTTAGAAGAAGCTGGAATAATAATGGCTAGAAACATGCCATATAAAGCTAATCCCATAGCATTCTGTAAGACTTTTGGTAAGATATTTGTTAAGGTTTCTCCAACCAACGTTCCACTTGTCCATCCTATAATCGGTATCAAAATAAAACCAGCCATAAACGAAAATGATAAAGTTCTTTGCTCTAAAGATGCTAAAGAAAATGTTTCATCAGTAATACCAAAAGAAATGATCATACGTTGTAAAGTTGACATTTTCTGATCTATTTTTTGACTTAATGACAATGACATCAAAAAATAACGGGCATTGATCATCAACAAAGTCAAAGCAGTTTCCATATAAGAAGCATGAACTAACATCAATGAAACTCCAGCAAACTGCCCTGAAGACGTTAAATTTGTTATAGAAATCAATGTTGCCAAACCTAAAGGCAAACCACTTGAAGCCACAAAAACACCAAAAGAAAAAGAAACAGGGAAATATCCTAAAGCAATTGGTAATGAACGGCGACATCCCTGTAAAAAATCCTCCATAAAATCCCCTCCACATATCCCTTATGATACATGAATCAAAATCACTTATCAAATAGATTTTTTTCAACAAAATCTAAAATCTCTTCTCTGGAAGTTAAAACCTGATAAAAAGCTTTTCTTAAATCTAATCTTTGAATGTCAACAGAACGAATGTCACTTAATTGAATACGGCAATGTGTTGTTATATGTGTATCAGTTTTTATTTTAATATCTTTTTCAAACGCAGGATTTGCTGGTGTTGAGTCTTTTTTAATGGATGTGCATGGAATCACCAACATTTTATATCCCATATCTTTTAAAACATAGCACCAATGTCCATCCATCAGTTCCTTTGGAAAACCTCTACCAATATTGAAATATGCCAGCTCATGGATATGCGGCCTTTTATGTACATGATAGAATGTCTGATTACAATCACCATCTTTGACCAGATGACAATAAAAATATTCCAACTGACTGGTTTGATGCAACAAGGCATAACTGTACTTTTCCACATCATAGATACCAGATTCTTCAAGTTTTTTTAAAGATTTATTCATTTCAAGCAAGTTATGACGTATACTCATAATAACCCTCCTATTATATATATACGCATATTTTTCTCATTTTTCTTTTTTTTAAACCCATTTTTTTCAATCACTTGCTATAAAAATCCTCATATACTATAATGTGTCATTTTTAAAATATGAAAACTATTCCCATATGTTTCATGTATAATAATAAACGTTATTGATGAAGTCATATCATATAAGCGCCAGGACTTTATCTATCTATAAAGTTGACGAGGACCAGATTAATCGAAAGATTCGGCGGATGATCTGGAGGTATGATGCTACCTGAACGATGAACAAAAATAATGAGTGATCATTAAACAAATTTCATCAGGCATCACTTCATTCAATAATAAATATATTGATAATGGAGGAATTATTTTTATGTGTGGAATTACTGCTTATTGCGGTCAGGAAGAAGCTTTGCCATTTTTAATGCAAGGTTTATCAAAATTAGAATACCGTGGTTATGATAGTGCTGGTATTACAACTATTGAAAACAATCAGCTAGTTACAGTCAAATGTAAAGGAAGACTAGAGAATTTAGCAAATATTCTCAAAGACCGTCAATTACACGGACATGTTGGTATTGGGCATACAAGATGGGCAACTCATGGTATCCCATCCAATCTCAATTCTCATCCCCATACCAACCAGGATGAAACAATTGCTTTGGTGCATAATGGAATTATTGAAAACTATCGTGAATTAAAAGATGATTTATTAAAGCAAGGATATCATTTTCAATCTGATACTGATAGTGAAGTTGTTGTCCATCTCTTAGATAGTTTTTATCAAGGAAATTTATTGGAAGCAACACAAAAGGTGCTTCAATGTATTAAAGGAAGTTATGCATTATGTATTCTATCAACATTGGAGCCAGAACATATTATTGTTGTCAAAAAAGACAGCCCTTTGATTATTGGAAAAACTTCAAAAGGTTATGTTGCTGCTAGTGATATTCCAGCACTACTCGAATATACGAAAGATGTTTATTTTTTAGATGATCATGAAATGGCTGTACTTTCTAGTGATCATATTGAATTTTATACATGTGATGGTCAAAAAATTGAAAAAGAGTCAACAGTCATTCCTTATGATCTTGAAGCAGCCAAAAAAGATGGCTATGATACATTTATGTTAAAAGAAATCCATGAGCAGCCACATGTGATTTCAGAAACATTAAGAGGACGTATCAATCATCATCAAATTATTTTAGATGAATTAAAAGATATTGATTTTTCACAATACAATAAAGTTTATTTCGTGGCTTGTGGAACAGCTTATCATGCTTCCATGTGTGGAGCGCATATTTTAGAAAAAGTTGCACGCATTCCTGTTTTTACCAATGTCGCAAGTGAATTTAGATATAATGATCCTTTTATTGATGAAAAGACATTAGCTATTTTTGTATCTCAATCTGGTGAAACAGCTGATACTTTAGCGGCTTTACGTTTAGCCAAAGAAAAAAAAGCAACCACAATCGCGATTGCTAATGTATTAGGAAGTACAATTTCTAGAGATGCTCATTATGTCCTATATACATGTGCCGGTCCTGAAATTGCCGTTGCTTCTACAAAAGCTTATACAACTCAATTGGTTCTTTTGATATTATTAGCTTACTATATTGCTCAAAGACTCGAAAGAAATATCCATGATGATGTCATCGAACAATTAGCATCTATTCCTCAATATGTTGAAAACATCTTAAAAGATGAGCCACTCTTTGCAAAATATGCCGAAATGTTAAAAGATCAGCATGATGCTTATTTTATTGGTAGAAACCTGGATTATGCCAGTGTTTTAGAAGGTGCCTTAAAATTAAAAGAGGTTTCTTATGTCCATGCAGATGCCTATGTGGCAGGTGAATTAAAACATGGTCCTATTGCTTTAATTGAAGATGGTTCTATTGTCATTGCTGTTGCAACTCAACCTCATATTGCCGATAAAACAATCAGCAATATCCAAGAAACAATCGCAAGAGGCGCACAAGTCATCTTATTGACAACGCAAGATATTGAAGTGAAAAATGTAGCCAACACTTACTATCTTCCTCATGTTGCTCCAGCACTTCAAACAATATTAGTAGCCATACCATTACAACTGCTTGCTTATTATACGGCATGCCTAAAGGGCTGTGATGTTGATAAACCACGTAATCTTGCTAAATCTGTAACTGTAGAATAAAAAATTGATGGATTTTTTCCATCAATTTTTTATATACCCCTGAATAATCATGACTGACTTTCTTTATCAATATAATACTTCGTATCCTTAAAAACATCTGCTAAAGTGATTTTTTGAAGTTCATTTTCTAACGCATTTTGAACCTGTTGTAGCTTATCATCTAAAACATGATGAATGTTTCTCCCAACTGGACATTGCTGACTGGGATTTTCATGAAAATGGAACAATTCTCCATTTTCAATACACTCTACAGCATGATAAATATCAAGGAATGTGATCTCTTTGGGACTTTTAGCTAAAGATACACCACCACTTCCTCTTTGAACTTTCACAAGCCCTGCTGCTTTTAATTGCGATAATATATTTCTAATAATCACAGGATTCACATTGACACTTGATGCTAAAAAGTTACTTGTTAATTTTTCTTGATTCTGAAATGTATCAATACATGCAAAAATATGAACTGCAATGGTAAAACGACTTGATATTTGCATTATTTTCACTCCTCTTATCTCTTCTTTCTATTATAAAAGTTTTATGTTGTAATGTCAACTATTACAATTTAATATCATTTCATTTCTTCACCCTTACTCAACTTTTTATATGATTCATTCTCAAAAATCAATCTTTTATTCTTCACAAGAACTTATGAAATTGATATAATAGTAAACGAGGTGATGAATCGTGGAAAAACGTGAACCAAAAGATTTAACAAATTATGACAAACGTTTTGAAGAAGATCCAAGCTCATTTAATGATTTTCAAGCTATGGATTATGTAAAAGAATTGAAAAATCAAGGTCGTACTGATGATGCGATTGAAGCAGGAAGAACTTTCTTACAAGTTGGAGAAGGATTAAGTGGTTTTATTAATCATTATGGTTATGCACTTTATAATAAATACATTAATGTTGATGACGATAAAATCAAAGAAAAAGAAGATTTATTTTTCTCTATCGTTGATGAAATTGCATCTTTATGCAAACAGGAAAAATACTCTCCTTTAGAAGCTACAATCAATAAAGCAATGAAGTATGTCATGAACCAGAAACCTGTTGATTATCAAAAATTATCAGCACTTTTAGATAAATTAGATGTACAGGAATTAAGTATTGATCCATTTATTAATGCCGCTGGTAAAGAGTATGAATCTAAAAAGGAAAAATGGTATCGATTAAAAGTGAGATGTGCCTATGAATTAGCAGATTATAAAAGTTGTGTAGAATATGCCAATATGGCTTTTACGCAACCTATTAAATGGCATTATAACAATTTAAACTGGGTAAAATACTATCGTGCCTCTTCTCTTGTTCATTTACAAAGATATGAAGAAGCCGAAAATGAATTCTTATCATTAGGAAATAAAATTCCAAATGTAGACTCATTCCAGGTTCTTTATGATTTATATATGAATACAGGTAAAGTGAATGAAGCTTATACAAATCTTGTTTATAAATTCTTTAAATCAGGATATACGCTTGATGAATTGGCATTATATGAAAAGATTTTAGAAATGGTTAAAACTGGTAAAAATCAGGAAGTAATTGATTTAGCTAATGCATTCCTTTATCAATTAAAACAGGAAAATCATAAAGATGTTTCTCAAAACAGTATCAATGAACAATATCAACAAATGGATAGCAGTACATTATATGATCGTTTGTACAATCAATTAATGGAACATTTAGATGAATATATTGAACGTTTTGAAGGGAAAGTTGTTTATTATAATAAAGATAAAGAATTTGGAAGTATCTATCAGGAAGATGATGATAACTTATTCTTTAGACAATCTGACTATATCTATGATGAAGTTGTAGAAAAACATGATGTTGTTGAATATAGCCTTATGAAAACATATGATTTTAAAAAGCAAAGACCTTCTAGCAAAGCTATTTTATTAAAAACTTTATATGAAGACATTCAATATTAAGCCATGCCTGTCATGGCTTTTTTTGTCACATCTATTTGCATTTTTCATACTCTATACTGAGGTGAAAAAGTGTTATCAATACTTAAAAACATGCCTGTTCTTATTTTTATAGGGGCTATTGTATTTAATTGGCTATCCACCTTGTTAGGTGCCTGTGTTGTTTATTTTACAAACAAAGAAAATAAGCATCTTGTTTCTGTTGCTATAGGGAGTAGCGCTGGTATTATGATTGCTGCATCTTTCTTTTCATTAATCCTGCCAGCCATGGAACAACTAGAAGGTATGAATAAATGGTATCTCATGATTATTCCTGTGGGATTTTTATGTGGTGTTCTTTTTTTAGCTATATGCGACCATCTTCTTCCCCATGAACATATGATATCCGGAGAAATTGAAGGCGTTCATTCGCATTTTTCTAAAAATCAACTTTTTTTACTGGCAATGACATTACACAATATTCCTGAAGGACTTGCTGTTGGTGTTGCCTTTGCCAGTGCGCATCAGCAATTTCTTCCTGCTCTGATTCTCTCTTTAGGCATTGGTATTCAGAATTTTCCTGAAGGGATGGCTATTTCCTTACCCATGTACCAATATGGCAAAAGTCGCTTTGTATCTATGATGTATGGTCAATTTTCTGGTATTGTTGAAATTCCAGCAGCTGTCTTAGGATATCTTTTCGCAGCATCAATTGAAAATCTTTTACCTTTTGCCCTGAGTTTTGCTGCTGGTGCTATGCTTTTTGTTTGTGTTGAGGATATGATTCCAGAAGCCTGTTGTCAGCATCAGATTGATATTGGTGCTATTTCCTGTATGATTGGTTTCATTATCATGATGACATTAGATATTATGTTATCTTAAATTTGATTATTTTTTTGTTATTTTTATAATTTTATTAAAATAATTTGTTGAATTCATATTTTTTTGATTTATTTTTTTAAAAAATATTGACAAAGTTTTTTTGTTTCATTATGATGATTAGTATATAAAACAAAAAGCAATGATGTGACAGAGTAAAAATTTTTGTGGCATTAGAGATATGACGGATGGTGAAAGTCATACGCAAGAAAATTTTGAATACACCACGGAGCTATTATTCTGATAAGGAATAATCGGGGTCATAACGTTATTTATGAAAAGTTATTCAACTTACAAAGGTTATAATCGTGAGATTATAATAAATTGAGGTGGTATCGCGTTAACTCGCCCTCTTGGGTTGAGTTTTTTTGTTTTATAAATCATAAAAATGAGGAGGAATTGGTATTATGAAAAAATTATCTGTATTATTACTTGCGATGGGTTTACTGTTAAGTGGATGTGCCAGCAACAGCACTGAAGCCAAAGAATTATCGGAAGTCAAAATTGGGGCTATTCAATTTGCTCAACATCCAGCTTTAGATAAAGCCTATGAAGGATTCAAAGATACTTTAATTGAGGCTGGAGTCAAAGAAGAAAACATTGATTTTCAAAATGCAAGTGGGGATCCTTCTAACTGTCAGACAATTGCTGAAAAATTCGTGAATGATGGTGATGATCTCATTTATGCAATTGCTACTGATGCATTACAGGCAGCTGCCAATAAAACAACAGATATTCCTATTGTTGGCGCAGCAGTGACTGATTTTGAAACAGCCGGTGTTGTTGAATCTAATGATAAACCTGGGACAAATGTCACTGGAGCAAGTGATTTAAATCCAATCCAGGAACAATTACAGCTTTTACAAAAATTAGTTCCTGATGCACAAAATATTGCTATTTTCTATTGCAGTGATGAAGCAAACTCAGTATATCAGGGAGAAATCGCTTTAGAAGCAGCTAAAGATTTAGGATTGAATGCTGAAATCGTCACAGTCTCTAATGATTCCAGTGCAATTCAACAGGTTGCTCAATCTATGATTGGAAAATATGATGCTGTGTATATTCCTACTGACAACTTATTAGCTTCTAATATGGCAACTGTCGCTCAAGTGACAAATGAAAATCAGTTACCAGTTATTGTTGGTGAAGAAAGCATGTGTGAAAATGGTGGTTTAGCAACTTTGAGTCTTGATTACTATACAGTTGGTCAAAATGCTGGAAAACAGGCATTAGCTATTTTAAACGGGGAAGCTAAAGTTGAAGAAACACCTATTACATTTGTTAAAGGTGAAGATTGCGAATACTTTGTTAATCAAAAAGTGGCTTCTCAATTAGGTATTGAAATTCCTGATGATTTAAATGCAACAATGATTGGAGAATAATTATGAGTATACTTTTATCATTACAAGGAGCTATTGGTCAAGGTATTCTTTGGGGTATCATGGCTCTAGGAATATATCTGACATTTCGTATTTTAGATATTGCCGATTTGTCTGTTGATGGAAGCTTTGCGACAGGAGGTGCAGTCTGTGCAGTCGCTTTAATATCAGGCATTCATCCTCTTATCGCGATTGTTTTGGCAACTCTTTCTGGATTTGCTGCTGGTTTTATAACAGGATTTTTGCATACCAAATGTAAAATGCCTGCAATTTTAGCAGGAATCTTAACACAGTTAGCACTTTATTCTATTAACCTTAGAATTATGGGAAAAAGCAATATTCCATTGCTTCAATCTTCCACTTTATTTAAAGATTTATCTCAAGTCATTCCACTCACATCACAATGGATTACTATTTTGATAGGAATTGTATTCAGCCTGATTGTTGTTATTGGTATTTATTGGTTTTTAGGAACTGAATTTGGTTCATGTTTAAGAGCCACTGGTAATAATGAAAATATGGTCAGAGCCAATGGTGTGAATACGGATACCATGAAACTTTTTGGTCTTATGTTAAGTAATGGTTTGGTTGCTATGAGTGGTGCTTTGGTTACACAACAACAAAGTGTTGCTGATGTCAAAATGGGAACAGGAGCTATTGTCATTGGATTAGCATCTATTGTTATTGGCGAAGTTATTTTTGGCAAAAAAGCTGGCTTTAAACTTCGTTTAACTTCTATTATTGTTGGTTCTATCATCTATCGTATGATAGTAGCCATTGTTTTACAGATGGGATTAAATACTGATGATTTAAAACTCTTAACTGCCCTGATTGTAGCAATTGCATTAACTGTCCCTGTGATGATCAATAAAAAGAAGCGTCTGACAATGTATAAAAAGTTGACTGGAAAGGAAATGGAAAATCATGCTTAAGTTAGAAAAGGTCTCTAAATCTTTCCATATTGGAACACCAAATGAAAAATGTGTCATTAAGAATTTAGATTTAGAATTAGAACAGGGAGATTTTGTCACAGTTATTGGTGGGAATGGTGCTGGAAAAAGTACTTTATTAAATCTGATTGCGGGTGTTTATCCATTAGATTGTGGTATTATTACACTTGATCATCAGGATATATCTCTTGCCCCTGAATACAAACGTGCTCAAATGATTGGACGTGTATTTCAAGACCCTATGATGGGGACTGCGGCTGATATGCAAATCATTGAAAATTTAGCAATGGCTGCTCGTCGTGGTCAAAAAAGAACATTGCGTTGGGGTGTTACCAAAAAAGAGAAAGAAGAGTATTATGAAGCTGTAAAATCACTTGGTCTAGGCTTAGAAGAACGTCTCACAACCAAAGTTGGTTTACTATCTGGTGGTCAACGTCAAGCCCTTACCCTACTGATGGCTACATTGAATAAGCCTCAATTATTATTACTTGATGAACATACAGCTGCATTAGACCCAGCTACCAGTACAAAAGTATTAAAATTAACAAACGAGATTGTCACACAACAACAATTAACCGCAATGATGGTCACTCATAATATGAGAGATGCAATTGATATTGGAAATCGATTAATTATGATGTATGATGGTCATATTATTTTTGATGTGAAAGGTGAAGCAAAGAAACAATTGACAGTCAATGACTTATTAAAGAAATTTGAAGAAGCCATTGGTGAAGAATTCGTTAATGATAGAATGTTATTAGGCTAGATTTCTAGCCTTTTTTTATAATAAAGAAACGCTCTTTTTCAACAACACAGTAAAAAACCTCATGATAATCAGAGATACCTGCTTCTTTTAATTTTTTCATCAGCCATGCTTCATCACGATTCATTAACTGTAATAATTTATAATTGATTTCTCCATCACTAATGATTGCATCTGGTGCCTTAACCTGACTTTTCTTCTTTTCGATAACGGATAACTGACCATCCGTTTCTAAAACTGCAAAATCAACTTCTGATAAGGACCCTATCCCCTGCTCCCTTAGATGATGTGAAAGATCATTTACACTGTATTTTAAAGAAGCCATTTTCTTTTGATTCAGTTTTCCTTGAAAAACAATAAATGTAGGATGTCCCTCAACCATTTTTTTAAAGAAAGGACTTTTTAAAGAAATAAGTGTAAAAAGTTTATCCATCAGTACAATGACAACGACGGCAATTCCTGCCTGCATAAAGTTCACCTGTTCATTACCAATAGATATTGTCATTAACTCACTGATAATCAAAAAGACAATCAAATCCGAAACACTTAATTTACTCATCTCTTTTTTACCTAGAAAGCGAATCATACAGACCAGTAAAAGATAGGTCCCTAAACTTTCCATAAAAATCTCAATGTATTTCATAAAAATGACTCCTTTGCATAAAGTATATTAGGAGGAAACTATGAAAAAAACAATACAGACTTATTTTTATACATGTCTCATCTTCTTTATTCCCTTTTTACTCATTTCAATTATTCTTTCCATTTTTTCATACTTCATGCAAATTAATCAATTTTTTATCCAAATCATCATTCAAATACTTTCGTATTTCTTTTTAACGATGGCTGCACTTTATTTGACATCCCATCTTCCCCAGCATCGTCTTTTCCACTGTATCTGCTTTGCCATCCTTTATTTATTGATCAGTACTCTTATCCATTTAGGTCAAATTCAATATATACATCTCATTTTAAAACCTGCACTTTTCATTTTCATTGGTGCCATCAAAGAATTACGAACACGTATGATTGCATAAAAAAGGGGCTTTTATCCAAAGTCCCTTTAAAATAATAGTAAACATGAGAAAAATATAGCAACAACAATCAATATGACATATGGCACACGTACCAGACAGGCCAATGATGTATTCTTTTTTAAATCATTAATCATTGAATCTTCCATAACCCCTACAAATAATGTTGCGGCTGCAACATTAAAGAAATTAAGAGGACCTAAATAGAGTTCCAAAGTACTCATAGGAAGAATAAAAGCATAAATACAATCGACAACAACAACGATGATCAGAAAGAGAATCCATAATGTCATCACTGTTTTATTGAACTTACGACTTTCCTGCATAATATCACCACCTATTCCTTGATGTCATTATTATATACTATTTTTATAGAAATAACAAATATTGAAAACATGTTCAAAATATTTATTGGACTTTTTTATAAATTAAACTATAATAAAATAGAGTATGAATTCAATTTCAAGAGGGGGTAAAATTGATGATACATATGGTTTTATGCTGTGCTGCAGCAATGTCTACAAGTTTGTTAGTTGAAAAAATTAAAAAAGAAGCTGAAAATCAGGGAATCGCTATTGATATAGGTGCCTCAGGTGTCCATGAAGTTTTTCATGAAGCTCAAGATGCTGATATTGTCTTATTGGCACCTCAGGTTAAATATATAAAAAAGCAGTTAGAAAGAAATCTTCATGATGTTCCAGTAATGGAAATTTCGATGCGTGATTATGGGACAATGAATGGTAAGAATGTTTTTAATGATGCTTTAGAAGTTATTCATCAAAGAAAAGAGACACAAGAAAAGAAAGGATCATAAAAGTATTGATAGTATGCGAGGAGTGCATGTTTCATGCACTCCTCTTTTTATACAAATATTCTTTTTTCTAAGAAAAAAGATGGTCATTAAGGCCATCTATACATTATATTCAATCTTTAAAATTTTAACTTCATAAGGTTCTGCAACCCCGACAGAGACAATCTCATTCACACCATGATCAAGAATTGCTTTCGCTAATGGTGATTCGTTTGAGATTTTTCCATTTAAAGGATCTGTTTCAAAAGTCCCTACAATTGTAAATGTTTCTTCTTCAGCGTCAGGTTCAGATAAGTCTAAAATTGTAACAGTTGCTCCTGGTTTCGCAACAGTACTATCTAATTGTGACTCATCGATAATTTGCACATGTAATAGCATCTGATCAATTTCTTTGATTCTAGCTTCAATATGTGCCTGTTTATCTCTAGCTGCATCATAGTCAGCGTTTTCTGACAAGTCACCTTGAGAACGTGCTAATTGCAATTCTTCAATAACCTTTGGTCTTTCAACATTAATTAACTGTTCTTTTTCCTGTTTTAACTTTTCTACCCCACTTTGGGTTAATAAAACTGCATCATGATCCATATTTATCCACCTCGCGAACTATACTATAACATAAATACTATAAAATTACTAGCTTTTTTCTTTTTCATCAATAATACTTTTCATTTTTGTAATCAATAAATCTACTGCTACCTGATTATGTCCCCCTTCTGGAATAATCAGATGTGCAAACTTTTTAGAAGGTTCTATAAACTGCTCGTGCATTGGTCTTACAGTCTCTAAATATTGTGAACATATAGAATCAAGACTTCTTCCTCTTTCTTCCATATCTCTTTTCAAACGTCTGATAAAGCGAATATCACTATCCGTATCAACATAAATCAAAATATCACATAACTCTCTGACACGCTGTTCAGCTAAGACAAAGATACCTTCTAAAATAATAATATCTCTTCCTTCAATGACTTCTGTTTTTTGACTACGTGTATGTAAAGTATAATCATAAATAGGCTTTTCTATTCTTTCACCATTTTTTAATTTCTGCAATTGTTCAACTAACAAATCAGTATCAAATGCTAGAGGATGATCATAATTTGTCTCAACACGTTTTTCATAACTCAAATGACTTTGATCTTTATAATAATCATCCTGTTTAACTATTTTGACTTTATGATTACCCTGAAAATAGTCATAAAGCTGTTTGGCTAATGATGTTTTCCCTGATGCACTGCCTCCAGCAATGCCAATAATAACAGTCTGTTGTTTCATGATTGTTTGACCTTTCTGCCCATATCATTAGGTAAAACTTTTTCAGGGATTTCAACATAAAGCAGTTCCATTGGATGATTAGCCACTTCAATCCTTTCTTTATCTTCATTCAAGAGTTTTTCTACTTTAAAAACAAGATTTTCATGATGAGGTGAAAAGACTTCTATCTGATCGCCTACTTTAAAATAATTTCTTTGTTCTATTTGAGCTAGATGTGTTTTCTCATCATAATCCATGATACGCATCACAAATTCCTGAGTCGGATGTTCATCACGTAAATTAAACAGTTGTTCATCCTGCGTTGGATGGTCATAGAAGAAACCATGACAAAAAGCTCTATTAGCTGCTTTTTGCAGTTCCTTTTCATAATAGTCATTCTGCTTAAAAGCATCTGGATCTTCACAGTAACTATCTATAAGCTTACGATATGCCGAAACGACAGTTGCGATATAATGCACAGATTTCATTCTTCCTTCAATCTTGAATGAATCTACACCTAATTCAATGAGTTCACCAATATGATGAACCAAAGACATATCTTTGCTGGACATACTAAATGGCATATCATCTTCCTGATTCACCAATTCTCCATCCTGATACAAATCATAATACCAGCGACAAGATTGAGAACATCCACCACGATTGGCATCACGTCGACTTAAATAATTCGATAACATACATCTTCCCGAATAATGAATACACATCGCGCCATGAATGAAATATTCAATATCAACATCTACTTGATTCATAATTGCCTTTAAATCATCATATGTAACTTCTCTTCCAAGCACAACACGATCCATGCCCATATCCTGATAAAAAGAAATAGCCTGCGAATTAAGAGTCGACAGTTGTGTAGAGACATGAACTTCTAAATTCAAATTCATGGATTTTGCTAAAAACATGATATAAGGGTCAGCTACAATAATAGCAGTCACACCAATCTCATCTAATTGTTTAAGATACTCCTGAATTCCTTTTAAATTATCCTGATGCAAAATAATATTACATGTGACATGAATATGGGCACCATATTCTTTCGCAAATGCAACACCTTCTTGAATATCTTCCAAAGAAAAATTAGAAGCCTGTGAACGCAACGAAAACTCTTTTCCACCCACAAAAACAGCATCAGCTCCATACATAATCGCTACTTTTAATTTTTCCAGATTTCCTGCTGGTGCCAACAGTTCAGGTTTTTTTATGATTTGTCTTTTCCCATTAATGATTTGACTGACTTTTCTCATGATCCATCTTCCTTACATCTTCTAATTTATAAACTGTCTGATCAAATAAAAAACCACGATGAAGAGGTGTTTTTAATTGATAAAGTAAATTCATATATGATTTCACATCTCTATCATATGTATTGTTTTGAAAACTCTTTAGAGCATCACTATATAAAGAAGCCACTTCCACTGCTTCATTTTCATCCATCATCAATGTTTCAATATATAAATATTCAAAATCATGAATCTGATTCAACAAATCCAGCATATATAATCTTTCCTGTGAGAAAATATGTGTCCCTCGTTGATCCTCATAGATATGAAAAATATCTTCTGAATTGCGAGCTTGAATTGTTAAACGTGTCTGACTTGTTAAATCAAACTGTAAATGTGATGCCTGCTGATAGTTTGTTAATAAAGCACGCTTACTGGCTGCTATGTATTCAACCCCGTGAACCTGTAACATTAATGGCATATCTGTCTGTTGAAGAATCTGTAACTGTTCTTCTAATGGAATGACACGTGCCAGTTGAGCACTTGTTACTCCCTGCTGTTTTAAAACCTTTAATGTCATAGCATTGGTATTTAATGTTTCAGGAGCATACATCATATCTAAAGAATAACTATTCTTTTTCACAATCTGCAAAACACCAAAATCTTGAAACAATAAACCTTTGATTCCTATTTTGACAAGCTTATCTATATAATATTGCACATCTTTGATTTCATGTTCATCATATAAAGCATTCATAGCGACATAAAATGAACATTGCGGATATTGTTCAATCATCTGAGACATCTCTTCTAATGAAAAATTATAAGGTGCATAAAAAGAATAATGTCCGCCTAAAACAAATGTATCAATACCCATGGAAACATAATCATAAAGACGCTCTTTTTTATTTAATGATAATATTAATTTCATTGTTTGTCCTTTCTTGTGATCACACAGATGCCATCACCAACTGCATAATAATGAACATCATAATCAGCATTTTGAAAAATCCAATCTTTAAATCTTTTGATTTTTTTCACTAACTGTTTAGTATTTCTATTTTGAATATGATCAATATCAAAAATCATACCATGAAAATCTAAATTATCAACAATAATGATTCCTTTTTCTTTTACAAATGGCACATATTTCTCAAAAAATTTCTGATATTGTGCTTTTGCGGCATCAATAAATAAACAATCATAAGGTGCACATTGTAACTTTTGGCAATCAAAAGTTAAAGCATTATCATGATGAATCACAATTCTTTGATCTAATTGTCTTTCCTGAATATGTTGAACAGCTTCTTGATAACGTTGTTCATCCAATTCGATCGTTTCCACCATCAAATCATCAACATGTGTGACCATCATCATCGCTGAATATCCAATCGCTGAACCAATCTCCAAACATGATGATGCTTGAATGGTTTTTAACTGCTCAATCAAAAAGAGGATTCCCTCTTTTTGCATAACAGGTATATGACGATTCAATGCATCTTTTTCTAATTCCTCTAATGTCATCATCTTAATACCACTTATTCTCCTCTACAACTTTTTGATGTTCTTCATAGGTACGACTATAAATCACTGTTCCATCTTCTTTAGCAAAGAAATAATAATAGTCATGGTGTTCATAATTCAAACAAGATTCAATAGTCACCTTCGAAACAGTACTAATCGGTCCCACTGGTAACCCTGTATACTTATATGTATTATAACGTGAATCAATTTGCGTATGTGCAACTGAAACATCAACACCCGTTCTTTGCCATGCATAATTCACTGTAATATCACTTTGCAGTAACATATCTTTATTCAAACGGTTCATAAAAACACCGGCAATTTTTGGACGATCTTCATCAAATAAAGATTCTCTTTCAACAATTGATGCAAAGGTTAAAAACTGGTGTGGTGTCCATCCCATCTTTTCAATATCATCTTGATAAGCAGACAATTGCTGATCCATCATATCTAAAGCTAATTTCGTCATACTTTTTAAATCTGGTTCTAGTTCTGTAATATAGTATGTTTCCGGATAAAGATATCCTTCTAATGGATAAAGAATATCAGCATCTAATATACTCTCATCAATGAACCAGTATTCATCAATTAATGATTGTAAATAGTCCTGATTATCCCATTGTTTGATGACTTCATCTGCTGATATATTTAATATGTCAGCAAATGATTGTGCAACTTCTGGAATTGTTGTTCCTTCTTTAATTGTTAATCTGGATAAAACAATATATTGAACATCAGGATTTTCAAATATGGAGAAAATATCAGACAATGACATATTTTTATTTAAAATATATGTATTGGCCTGTAAATGATCAAAATGATTCAGTTTTAAAAAAATTTCTCCACATAATTTATTATTAACCAATCCAGCTTCATCCAATGTATCAAGCATTTGTGAAGCTGTTGAACCACTTTCAATCGTCACAATGACTTCTTCATCTTTTGAAGAAACAGCAGAAATGCCATGATTATAAAAAATAATAATTCCTATAATACAGGCAATAATCACTCCGCCTATTATATAAATAATTTTTTTATTCTTCATAAAATATCCTCCATCTTCTACTTATTATAGGTTATTTTACAAGAATTATCAATATTCGCCATTTTTTTATCATTTTCATGAAAAAAAGAGCTTAATAAGCTCTTAAATTCCCCTTCCTTCAATCAGACAAACAGGTTCCCCAATCATATAACTGAAATGTGTTTCAAATAAAACACCTTTAGATTCTCCACGTTTAATTTCAAATGATTCAATAGATCCACCTTTTTGTGAAGCAACAACAACAAATCTATTATCAACAATAATCATTTGAACTGGTTTTTCATCTGTATCTGTGACATCTACTTTTGTCAGCATTCCTGATGGTATATCAACTTCAAAAGTTGTAACTGAATCATGACCACAGTTAGATACCAAAAGATAATCTCCACTATCATTCATAAGAATATCTCCACCTGTATTTGTTCCAACATATTCATCTGTTGGATATGTGACAATTTCCTGAATGAGAGTCATATGTCCATCCTGATAACGATACACATTGACCATACTTGTCAATTCATTTAAGACGTAAGCATATTGTCCATCAGGTGAAAAAATAATCTTCTTTGGCCCTGAACCAGGTTTTACATGGAATGATAATTCATCATTGCGTGATAATCTACCTTTTTCACCAATATCATAGAAAACAATCTCATCTGTTCCTAAGTCACAGACAACCATCCATTTTCCATCCGGTGTCTGATCAATAAAACAAGGATGTGCCTCGCTTTGACGTTTTGGATCAGGTCCATGACCAACATGTTTAATCGTTTGAACAACTTTGACAATCTTCTGTTTCAAAATTGGCACCACAACAACTTCACTGTTATAATAATCAACAGCATAAGCATATGAACGATCAGGATTCACATAGCACCAAACATAAGTCTTTCCATGATTTGTCACCTTTGCTGTGAGTCCAAACTGCAAGTCCATTGATGCATATTGCCATATTCCACCATCCGTTGGTCGTCCAGTCTTGTTTTTATAACAAACAAAAATATAACGTTCACGTTTAAAAATAGACGTTGGGTTTGCTAAAGACTTGTAAAATTTCTTTTTTAAGATTTCCCCATTATCAATATCTAAATGAAATACATATATTCCTCTTGTTAAATCATTCCCATTACTTCCTACAAAGATGGGTTTCACTCTTCTTCTCTTAAAAAATAAAAACGCCATTTTTATCCTCCTTAATAAAGAAAGGTAACTTTCGTTACCCTCCTGATGACAACAAATCTATTCGTTATTATCTTGAGAATCCATCTCTTCTTCATCATCTGCCATGAAGCTATTGAAAACTTCTTCAATCATATCCCATTCATCCGGTGTTTCAATAGGATATAAATGTCCTTCATCATCATAGATTGATGAATAAACCTGTGCATTCTCATCTTCAGCATCATAATATAAAACATATTTTTTGCCTGTATCTTCACTATCAAAAGTAAAAAGGACATCAAATTCTAACTCATTACCATCATCATCAATTACCTGTATTTTATTTACGTCCATGATTATCTCCTTTGACCATCTAAGTATCCCTGTAAGATCTGTACAGCTGCCATTTTATCAATGACTTTTTTTCTTTTTTTACGTGACACATCTGCAAAAATCAATTGATTCTGTGCCATGACAGTTGTCAATCTTTCATCAACTAATACCACTTCAACATCCATCATTTTTTCAAGTCTTTCTTTAAAAGCAATTGAAATCTGTGCTCTTTCACCTAAATCTCCATTCATATGCTTAGGTAACCCGAGCACAATTGTATGAATATGATGCTCTTTGACTATTTCCTGAATATGCTTGGCAGCACTTTTATAATTATTTTCTTCAAAACGATAGGTCTCAACACCATGGGCAATCATGCCAAGAGCATCACTCATTGCAATGCCACATGTTCTTGATCCTAAATCTAATCCTAATATTTTCTCCACTATTTTGACTCCAGATAAAATTTAACTAATTCTTCAATAATTTCATCACGATCAATCTGTTGAATAATTGAACGTGCACCTTTATGGCTTGAAATATAAGCAGGATCATTAGAAATCAGATATCCTGCAATTTGATGAACAGCATTATAACCTCTTTCATCCAAAGCATTAGCAACTGTCATTAAATGAGAATGGATAACTTCTCTTTTAATTTCTTCTGAATTAAATAGACGTGTTTGAGTAAAATCTTTTCCCATTTGTACTACCTCCCATCTATATAATCTATATTACACTAAATAGTCTCAAATTGCTAGTAAAAACTTAGAATTGCATTTTGATTTGTGCAATGGCCTCATCCATTTTTGTGATATCAGTACATCCACCTTGCGCAAAATCAGGTTTTCCACCGCCACGGCCAGATGTCACTTCATTAATTATCTTAATCATATCTCCAGCTTTATAACCATCTTTTACCATTGATTTTGTTAAGGCAACAAAGTAAGATACTTTATCTTCGTATTCATTCACCATCACAACAACACCATGTTCTAACTGATCACGAAGATCAAAAGCCATTTGTTTTGCTGAAGCAACATCCTTGCTTTCTTTCACATATAAGAATTGTACACCATGAATATCTAAAATATTCTTTGATTGTTCTTTTGCAGATAAAACGTTTAATTGTTCTAAATATTGATCTCTTTCTTTTTTGATTTCAGTTGTTTCATCCATAAAATGTTGAACTTTTTCAATCGTTTCATTTTTATTCTTAATTTTCAATAATTTTTGAACTTGATTTAAAGTGTCTTCATTTTTCTTGAAAACCTGATATGCCTGTTTAGATGTAACAGCTTCAATACGTCTAACACCTGAACCAACACTTTCTTCACTGACAATCTTAAAGATTCCAATTTCTAAACTATTATGAACATGGCATCCACCACATAATTCTTTTGAATAATCGCCAACACTGACAACACGGACTTCATCACCATATTTTTCATCAAATAAAGCCATTGCCCTTGACTTCATTGCTTCATCTTTGCTCATATATTGAATATCAACATCTAAACCATTAAAGATTTGTTCATTGACCTGATCTTCTACCTGAAGTAATTGTTCTTCAGTCACCTTTTGTGGATGTGTAAAGTCAAAACGTAATCTTAAATCGTCCACATAAGATCCTGCCTGAGAAACATGATCACCTAAAACATTTTTTAAAGCCTTCTGTAAAAGATGTGTTGCCGTATGATTATATGTGATAAAAGAACGCTTCTTCATATCAACATATAAAGTTAAGCTATCACCAACATGGACTGAACCTTTTTGAACTTCTACAGTATGCAAATGTTGTTGATGTGGTGCTTTGTTTACATATGTCACATTTAATACTGTTGTCTCATTAGACATTGTTCCAGTATCAGCACATTGTCCACCCATTTCTGCATAGAAAGTTGTCTGATCTAAAATAATTTCTCCTTTATCTGTAATTTCATCACATTTAACACCATCTTTAAAAACAGCGATAACCTTAGCCTGAATAGGTGTAGGATCATAAATAAATGTTGAAGGTTGATCAAAAGCCATTAAATCAGGTTTTTGTGAAGACATAGATTCCAAGTCTCCTCTGGCATTTCTAGCACGTTCCTGTTGTGCTTTCATTTCTGCCTTGAATCCTTCTTCATCAACTTCAAAACCAGATTCTTCAGCAATTTCTACAGTTAATTCTAATGGGAAACCATATGTATCATATAATTTAAAAGCATCTTGACCATTTAATAAATGATTTTGGCTTTTTTGTAACATCTGATTCAATAATTTTTCTCCATTTGATAATGTCTTATGGAAAGCTTCTTCTTCTTTTTTAACCAACCCACTGACATATTCCACTTTAGCAGGTAAATAGTCATAGAAATCTTTCATGATATCTGCAACAACACCAACAAGTTCATACATAAATGAGTGATCAATACCAATCTTTTTCCCATAACGTACAGCACGTCTTAAAATTCTTCTTAAAACATAACCTCGTCCTGCATTATCAAATAATGCACCATCACTTAATGCGAAAGTCACAGTACGGATATGGTCAGCAATTACACGATAAGCCATTTTATTTTCTGCATAAGGTACTTTTGCCAGTTTTTCAGTAGCATGAATAATTGGTAAAAACAAATCTGTATCAAAGTTTGTTTCCCCTTCCTGAATAATGCTGACAAGTCTTTCTAAGCCCATTCCAGTATCAATATTTTTTTGTGGTAATTCTTTATAATCCTTACGATCAATAGCAGGATTACAGTCATATTGTGAAAAGACAACATTCCATACTTCAATATAACGATCGTTTTCCATTTCATCAAAGAATAATTTTTCTCCTATTCCTTCTGGATCATATTTTTCTCCTCGGTCATAGAAAATTTCAGAATCCGGTCCTCCAGGTCCTTCACCAATTTCCCAGAAGTTATCATATGTTTTTAAAATATGACTAGGATCTACATGACAAACTTCTGTCCAAATACGATAAGCTTCTTCATCATCTGTATAAACACTGATATAAAGCTTATCTTTATCAAAGCCAATCCATTCTGGGCTTGTTAAAAACTCCCAGGCAAATGGAATTGCTTCTTCCTTAAAATAATCTCCTATAGAAAAATTTCCTAACATCTCAAAAAATGTATGATGTCTTGCTGTCTTTCCAACATTTTCAATATCGTTTGTACGAATAGATTTTTGGGCATTCGCAATACGATTACATGCAGGCTTTTCTGTTCCATCAAAGTATTTTTTTAAAGCGGCAACCCCAGCATTAATCCACAATAATGTTGGATCGTTATGGGGAATTAAAGATGCTCCAGGTTCAATCATATGTCCTTTAGATTTAAAGAAATCCAAAAACATCTGTCGTACCTGATTTCCAGTTAATTGTTTCATGATTTTTCCTCCTTTGAATAAAAAAAGTCATTCCTCAAAAGGAACGACTATTATCGCGGTACCATCCTTATTCATAATGAATACTCATTATGCTCTTTGATCGTTAACGCCGATTTACGTTGATGTTTGCATCACTCTTAGAAGGTAGCTTTCTTTATCATGACCCAGGAATTTTCACCAACCATTCCCTCTCTTGAGAAATCATTATAAATACTTTCCTTCTTCAACGATTTGACTTTGATATTATATCCAATTTATCATCAAAAATCAATATATCTTTTAGTAATTTATAGGTGATAAATCTTTTCATTTTCTTAAAAAATGATAAACTATTTTTAATGGAGGTATGACATATGAGTTTATTAAAAAAATTAGAGCTTGCTAATCAGTTTTCTCCCTCAGAAAAGAGTATTGCTGAATATATTTTGAATCACAGCGAAGAAGTACTTAATTTATCAAGTGTGGAACTTGCCAAAAAAACTTTTACATCACCCGCAACAATTGTGCGTTTATGCCAAAAGCTCAATTTTAAAGGTTATAATGATTTTAAAATCGAATTATCTGCAAATTTACAATATGTTCTTTCACATCAAAGTGATATCAATGCTAATTTTCCATTTCAAAAAAATACGAATCTTTCCCATATTGTGAATACTCTTATCGAATTATATAAAGAAAGTCTTGATGAAACAGTTCAATTATTAAATCAAGAAGATTTACGTCAATCTGTCATTTTATTAGATAATGCACAAATCATTGATATTTATGGAGTTTCTGGACCACTACGAATGGCAAGTGATTTCCAATATAAAATGTTTAGAATCGGTAAAGATGTAAGGATTGCTCCAATGATAAATGAGCAACTATTCCAAGCTGCACAATCCAATCATCATCATTGTGCCATTCTAGTCTCATATTCTGGTGAAACAGAAGAAGTCATTAAAGCTGCCCAAATACTTAAGATGAATCACGTTCCTATGATAGGTATAACATCAATTGGAAACAATCAACTTTCTTCATATTGCCACTATGTTCTCAATTTAGATAGTCGAGAACAAATCTATAATAAAATCTCAACACTGGGCTCTACCCTATCCATCCATTTTATATTTGATATTCTCTATACTGCTATTTTCGCTAGACATTATGACGAAGCCTTTAAAACCAAATATGATTCTGATCAATTAATAGATCATAGAAAAAAATCATAATTCTGTAATTTAACAATTAGAAAAGAAAGATAGTCAATTCTACCTTTCTTTTTATATTACTTCACTTTTTTTATGAACAACCATATACTAATTATTCCAAATATCATACTTATCAAAAACATCGTAAATATTGAACTTGTATCATATGTTTTAACAGAATCACCAGTTTGTATTGAAGATATATTTTTTTCATTTATAACTTCAACATCTTTATCATAAGTATCTTTCTTATCATTATTATAAGAATTGTTCTGATTTTCTTGAGTATCAATAATTGGTAAAGGTGTCTTTTGTATATATATTGTTTTTTCTACTAAATCTGTTTGATCATTCATATAATCAAACTCAATGATATACTCACGAGAATCTGTTTGATAAAAAGCATTGTTTTGACTTTCTTTGAGAATATATTTTATTTTTTCTTTAGCACTTCCATTTTCGTAGTTAAAAATATTATAATTTTGACTTATTGCTTGTCCTTCATTATTTGTTTTTAATATTTCTAGTCTATTTCCATTCACATCACTAATAGTATATTCAATATTTGATAATGGTTTTTGACTATCTTTATCTACAACATTCAAAATTATTTTCCCCATAGATTGTTTATTTTTTATTATCAGACTCTCGCCTTTCATATAATCTTCTGCAGATATTTTTAAATCTTTAACTTTTACATATCCTTTTGCTGCTGATAACTGATGAATAACATATGTTTTCATTGGATTAAGGCCATTTATAATATGCGGTTCTTTTTGCGTTTTCCATTGACTTATAACTTTCCCTGTTTCATCCAGCAATTCGAATTCTGAACCCAAAATATATTCATTAGTTATTTCATCAATATGTTCAATTTGAATTTGGGCTTGTTGCACTTGAGTGTCAGTATCTATTGTTGTTAAAAAGACAATCCCACCACTAGGTAAATTAATATTAATTCCTTTAGAAAAATTAATATTATTATGTATTTCTTTAACAACTGGATAACCTAAATCATCAACTTTTCTATCATCCTCGAAATAACGATATTCATAAATTTTTTGTTGTTGTTCAGAATTATCCTTTAATGTAATTTCTTTAGCAATATTTGAATTATTCACAATCATATATGTCATTTGTCCATCTTCAGTTTTCATTCCTACCGCTCTTAATCCATCCAAATTATCAGACCATGAAGCATTTATAATGGAACAATGACGTGGAAATAGATGTGTCATAAGTGACCAAGTATAAAAATGTGGTCTTATATTTTCCTCCTCTGGTTGATTATACACTCGTCCTGCAATTGAATTCCAAAAGCCCCACTGCTTAAGTGAACGAATATCTGTAGATGGAAAACCATTATCTTGATCATGCATAGCATCATCCATGTCCCATATTGCTACACCAGAAAATCCTCCTCGCATAACTTGAGCAACTGCATCTGCCATGATAACTCCATAACTAAATTCTTTAACATAAGGTTGCGAATCACCATCTGTTTTTCCAGTAACCATACCTATTTCTGTCATATAAAAATCTTTTCCGGTTACAACACTTCTTTGCTCTTTAACTGTTTTTTCTATATCACCATTCGTTATTTCATCAATTGTTGGATACATATGAACATCATATAATCCAATTTTCTGATTCAATAATGTATCATCCTCTAAATTTTTTAACCAAGTATAATTTTCGTCCCATACTGTATCTGGTCCAACGATTTTTACTTGATCTAAAATATCAATTTTCTCAAACTCATCATATAAATAATGAATTCCTGCTGACCATTTATCATAGTCTTGACAATACGACCATTCAGTATTAGCTTCATTAACATAATTAAAATATTTAATACAAGTATATTCTTTTTCATTAATAAGATAATCCATTAATCCAGAAATCATCTTTGCCCATAAGGGACTATCTACAGTCACTCCTGTAAAATCACCTTTAAATCTGTCTGGTGCCTCCCATTCTCCTAATATAACCTCTATATTTCTACTTTCTAAATAATCTAGTTCTTTAATTAACGCTTTCATATCATCGTTTTCAAAATTATATATTGGATTTCCATTTTTATCTATTCCCTCACAATAAGTAGTCGCATAAATCATACATCTTATAAAAGATGGATTCAAATAATCTACACGTTCACATACTAGATTCCACTCATCTTCGGTAAGGGGATGTACTTGATATGGGTCCCACTGTACTCCTAAGCCTTTAAAATCATTAGTAACAATATCATTCACATCAAAATTGACTTCACCGTCTTGTTTTTCATCTATAGTGCTATCTCCAGTTTTTGTAATTATAATATTATCAATATATATTTTTTGTATAATTTCATCACCACTTTTTCCTACATCGAACTGAATTTTTGCATTTTTAGTTATTCCTAGCAAATTGTCTGATTGAATAGAAAATGTGAATTCCATTTTTTGGTACTCTTGTGATAAAGATAATTCTTTATCTTCCAAATATTTCAAATTATAATCATCCGTATCTTGTACACTAAAATGAATTTTGGAATTTTTATCTGCTTTAATATCAAAAGAAATATTATAAACTCCGTTTGTTAAGAAAATATCTTTTTGAAAAAACTGTGCATCCCACCAGTTTTTACCTTGTGAATTTGAAAAAGTAAGAACTCCTTGCTGATTTTCTGTAGTTATATTTAAATCCGAACCATTACTATTATAAATTTCCCATCCAATGGTTCCATGATCAAATGTACCATTAAAAACATATTCATTATTCAGCGTCTCTAATTCTTTAAAACATAAATTATTAATAGTAATATCTTCATTGACAAAATCTGTATTTCCTTCTCCAGAACTTAAATGAAAAGCAACTGATTCTTTAGCGTCATTTCGTTTCGCAAAGCGAAATTCAAAAGAATTATTTCCTTCTTTTAAATTTAATAAAGTACGATTAATAGCCTTAATAGTGTAATCATTTGTATTTTCAATATCAAAACTTAAAGTACCCTCTTTTGAAGAATAAATGTCAAAATTAATTTGATACATTGTTTTCGATTTCAAATCAATATTGTCTTTTTTCAAAGTTAAGTCCCACCAATTTGTATTGGTTTTGTTGATATGAGCCGAAATTTCATCTTCTGTACCACTTAAAGTAGCAGAAACTCCATTTGCTTCATTAAGAATCCAACTTCCGATTTTTTGCACTGGTACTTCAGTAATAGCAACATTTTTAAAAAAATAATCTTTATTTAAATTTTCCTGTTGTCCTATATGAAATACAAGTTGTGATAATCCCTCATCATTCATTGTAAAATCATAATCATATTTTTGATATTTTGTTGATAATGAAAGTTCTGTATCCTCTAATCTTTTTGCATAATTTTCTTGATTTTCTACGGTCACTTTTATACCCACGTCTTCTGTAGCCTTAGCATCAAAAGACAGATGATATTTCTTACCATTTTCCAATTTTATATTTGATTGTTTAAATCCTAATTCCCAATAATTTCCATTACTTTTTTGAGGTGTGAATTTTAATTCATTATTTTTTACCTCAATTGAACCTTCCGTATTTTCTTTATTATTAACATCCCAATTAATATGCCCTTGTGAAAAATCACCATTAACAACAAAATTATCACTTGCATACACATGGTTACAAAGCCCAAAACATAGCATTAAACTCAAAATTATCGATAAAAATTTTTTCATATTTGCCTCCTTTCAAATATATCATAATATATTTTTTGACTTGTACAACAATTTGGAAAGCGTTTTCAAAAGCTTTTCATAATCTTTTCAAAAACAAAAGAAAATATGAAAAACCTTTTCATATTTTCTTCTCATATTCAATATCTACAATGCCATTATAAACATATGTCTTGATTAATGATAAACGCTTTTCATGGTCAAAGTTTTCAAAAAGTCTTGTTCCATTGCCTATCAATGTTGGTATCATAGAAATATGATATTCATCTATCATGTTTTTTTGAATCAAGGGTGTAATAAAATGCTGTCCTCCACAAATCCAGATATCTTTTCCATCCTGTTCCTTTAACTTTTGTACTAAAATACAAATATCATCAGTCACAAATAAAACATGCTGGGAGGAAAGTTCTTCCTGTGGGGAGAGAACATAAATATGAAGGCCTTGATCAAACCAATTGGCATGCATTTTCTATTGAACGACCTCAAAAGCTTTTTCACTCATAATCACACTATCCACATGTTTTAAAAGATGATAGTAACTCTCACTTTGAGGCTGAGATGTATTTTCTCCATGCAACCAATCAATACGTCCATATTGATCAGCAATATATCCATCTAAACTCATCGCAATATATAAAATCACTTTTCTCATTTTTTTCCTTCTTTCACATCATTTTGATGATGATAGGGATAAATCCATTGAATCATTTGAATCAAATAGGGCTCACAGAATAAAACAATCAATGTTGTCATGATATTATAAAATGTATGCATGTTGGCAATTTGATGAAGCGGAGATAGAGGTGTCAGTTGTGCTATCCAATCTATAAGAGGGAAAACTTGACATAACACCAAAAAACTAAGTGCTCCTACCGCATTAAATAAAAAATGAAACAGTGCCAAACGTTTACCATTACGACAACCAGATAAAGAAGCAATAAAACCTGTAATACAAGTCCCCAAATCAAAACCAAATATAAAATACGTTGCCTGATGGAAAGACATTAAATTCTGTGAAACTAAAATCTGTAAGATACCTATTGAAGCTGAAGAACTTTGAATGATGGCTGTAAAAATCATACCTGCACAGACAGCTAACACAGGATTTTGTATATGCATAAGAAAATCAACAAAGGTTGGTGAATGCTGTAAAGGCAACATAGACTGTGCCATCATTTCTAACCCCATAAATAATAATCCTAATGCCACCATGACCTGGCCACATAAATGATAGAATTCCTTTTTCAAAAAATAAAAGAAAACACCAACAAAAGCAATAATGGGTGCAAACATGCCTATGTCTAAGGCAATCATTTGTCCGGTGATGGTCGTGCCAATATTGGCCCCCATCATCACCCATATGGCTCTTTTTAAAGACATAATATGCGCATTCAAAAAACCAATTAAAATCACACTCATCGCTGATGAACTTTGAATTAGACAAGTCAGTAATGTTCCTACACCAATCGCCTTGAATTTATGATTGGTAAGTTTTAATAATATCACTTCCAGTTTCTCTCCAACACCAGCCGTGAGACCCTCTGACAACATTTCCATCCCAAATAAAAATAACGCTAAACCTCCTATCAACCCCAAATAATGAGAGATTGTCACGATTCCACACCTCCTTTATTATCATATATGATAATAAAAGAAAAATTTGTGAAATCTTATTTGATTTCATGATGTATCATTCTTCTCATTTCATCACCAATATGTAAATTTTTAAATAATTCACCAATAAAAATCACATATGATAATAATAATGGAGAAAAAATCATACCAACAATACCAAATAAATCACCAAAGAAAGTTAAAGCAATCAACAATAAAATAGGATGTAAACGAATGCTTTTTGAAAACAGATAAGGTTGTAGATAAGATGATTCTAAATATTGTAAAACCACAATCACAATAAAAGAGGCATAACCAAGATGGGCATCTATAAAAAACGCATAAATCACAACAGGAATTCCCCCAATATAAGGACCCACATAAGGAATGAGATTGGTTATGGATAAAAATAAAGCAATCCATATAGCAAATTGAGGGAAAATAAAGACAAATGGAATCAGACACATGAAAAAGAAAAAGATAAAGTCTAAAATCATGGATTTCATGAATTGATATGTTGTGAGTTTTAACTTCTTTAATGTTTGCATACATATTCCCTGTTTTGCAAAAGGTAAATAAGCAATAGCCTTTTCAATCAAATGAAGATTATCATAAGATAAATAAAAAGAAATCCCTAATCCAATAAATATATTTCCTACCCAGTAAATGACAGTTTGGGTCCAACCATTAAAAACATCAATAAAATAATCAATAACCTGATATTCTTCTAAAAAGCGAATAAAGGCAGAAAAAATGGGATTAACCATAATCTTGCTGTCGCATAAACGATGATAAAAAACCAGACATTGATCCAAAAGATAAGGAATGAAAAAATAACAACACAGAATAAAAAGAAGAGAAAAAGATAAATATAAATGAACAACAACAATCTTTCTAGAAAGACGATCACTTGTAAAATAATCAATGATTGGATCAATTAAAAAATGAAAGAACAAAGCAATAATAACTGGAAAAATCAATTGAAAAATATAAAGTAGCAAATCTCCTATACGAAATAAAGTATAGACATAATAAAGTAAAATAGCACAAATACAAAAAACAATTAGAGAACGGGCAAGATTTTCTTTTTTCATTGGTGGACCTCCATACTAAGAAAAGGACTACATTGAGTCCTTTTTGTACTTCTTAAAGTTGTTCTTTAATCGCTTTTTTGGCTTTATGAACAGTGTGTTCAATATTATCGGCACATGGCATATCACTCATCATAATCATTGCCGCAGCAACAATTCCTGCCGAGAAAAAAGCAACAGCTAATTTTGACATGTTCATTCACTCCTTTAAAAGTACATTCTTAGTATGTCCGAACTATTCAAAATCATACAAAGAAATTTCTTGTGGATGATTCATTCTTGTCATAAGTGTTGTTTTGCGTCTTTCATCCTGAACACGCTGAATACCTTGACAAAATGCCTGATGATGTCCTAAAAAGAAAAGTGACTGTTTGGCACGTGTCAAACCTGTATAAATTAAATTCTTTTTTAACATAATCGTATAGTCTTTTAAAATTGGCATAATGACAATCTTAAACTCATTTCCTTGGGATTTATGAACACTCATACAATAAGCATGCGTTAATGTATAAAATTCCTGTGGTGTATATTCAACAATCACACCATCAAAATCAACGACCATGACATCATTTAAATATTCAAAATTATCTTTATAACAAATTTCAACTAATGTTCCAATATCACCATTAAAAACATTATCTTCTATGCGATTTTTTAATTGTAAAACTTTATCGCCTTCTCTAAATAAACGTTTACCAACTCTCAGTTCATTTTTGAAACCATCCTGAGGATTAAAAAGTTCCTGTAAACAATCGTTAAGTGCATCAATACCAGCCACACCATTATACATTGGTGCTAGAACCTGTATATCATGAACATCGTAACCCTCAGCCATAGCTTTTGATACCAACACAGAAACATATTTGACAACATCATAGGATGCACATGTCTGAAAATGGATATCTTTGTATTGAAAAAAGAGATTTTCATCATACTGATCATTTCTGATACTATGGGCCAACTGAATGATACCACTTTCCTGAGATTGACGATAAATACGATGTAAAGCAATTGTAGGAACACGTCCACAGCTTAATAAATCTTTTAAAACATTTCCTGGTGCAACTGATGGCAGCTGCTGATCATCACCAATCAAAAGAATTTGACTGACTTTACGACATGCTGATAAAAGATGTGAAAACAACAAAGAATCTGCCATAGAAAATTCATCAATAATCAACAAATCGACATCTAATGGATTTTTTTCATTAACCGCAAAAGTATTGGTATGTAAATCCCACTTTAACAAGCGATGAATTGTAGAAGCTTCAATTCCTGTGACTTCTGTTAAACGTTTTGCTGCTCTACCAGTTGGCGCTGCAATAGCTAAAGTCTGATCTGGATTTAAACGTTGATAAAGCTTGATAATCGCATTGACAATCGTTGTCTTTCCAGTTCCTGGACCTCCTGTAATAATCATTGCTGATTGTTTCAAAAAAAGAGTAATCGCTTCTTTTTGAAAATCATCATATTGGATAGATAACTCTTCTTCTAATTCTTTTAAAAGATCTTGAATTTCATCGTCTTCATATTCATATAATGGCGCATGAAGCCATTTTTGAAACGTCTTGGCAATATTTATTTCACTTTGATATAAATCATATGGATAATATCGTCCTTCTTCAAGAATGATTTTTTGTTGATCTAAGACTTCCTGTAAGTTTTCTTCAAATGTTTCATCACTGACTTGAGGGATATAACGATGAAATCTTCTCCTGATAGCATCTATATCATGATAGGTACTGCCATCTTGAAAACAGGCTTCTTTTAAAGCATAAACAATGGCCGCCTGAATACGATGTGAATCATAAAGATCAACACCTATCTTCAAAGCTAAATCATCAGCTGTTTTAAAGCCTATACCATCAATATCATCAATCAGTTGATAAGGATTATTTTGTAAAATATCTAAAGTCTTTTCCTGATAAGTTGCTTGAATTAATGCCAAATGACGTGTACTGATACCATGTCCCATAAAAAACATCAATACTTCCTGATCAAAATCCTGTGAAGATAAAACTCCTGCAATCGTTTCTCGCTTAGTTTCACTCATACCACGGATATGATCTAAAACATGTTTATCCTCTTTAATTTTACTTAAGGCATCTTGACCTAAAGCTTCAACAATAGCAGTTGCCTGTTTTTCACCAATACCTTTAAATAACGGACTAGATAAATAGCGAATGATTTCACTTTCATCATTCGCTAAGACAATTTCATAAGACTGAATCTGAAACTGTTTCCCATATTTAGGATGAATTATGTAATCGCCTTTAAAATGATATTTATCCTGCAAATTCGCATAACTCATATAGCCCGTTGCAAGAATTGGTTTATCTTCCTGTTCACTATCAATATAACAGACAATAAATTTTGTCTCCTCACTATAAAATTTAATGCGACTAATAATTCCTGTATATTCTAACATTATAAATATGTGATCTCCTTTTGATCTTTATAAACCTTTTCAATCGTTCCCCCACCAAGACAAACATCTCCTTGATAAAAAACAGCAGCTTGTCCAGGTGTCACAGCTTTTACTGGATTTTTAAAAGTCACATAAATTGTTGTTTCATCCACAAATCGAATAGAGACATCATTATCTTTTTGGCGATATCTGAATTTAGCAGTACATTCTAAGTCTCCTTCTGGTCTTTGACTGCTGATCCAATTGACATCTGTAATCAGTGCACCTTCACTCATCAACCATTGATTCTGATCTCCCTGGCACACATAGAGTATATTATCATCATATTGTTTTCCAACGACAAACCAGGCATCACCTGGACCACCGATACCTAAACCTTTACGCTGACCAATAGTATAATACATGATTCCCTGATGTTCTCCCACAACTTCATGTGTTTCAATATCCACCATTTTTCCTGGTTTTGCTGGTATATAGTTTTTAAGGAATTCCCTAAAATCTCTTTCACCAATAAAGCAAATACCTGTACTATCTTTTTTATGGGCAACCGGTAACTTCAAATCTTCTGCCAGTTTTCTGACTTCAGGTTTTGTCATATGACCAATTGGAAATAACGAAGAACGTAGTTGTGTCTGATTTAACTGACATAAAAAGTATGTCTGATCCTTATTAGAATCAACACCTCTCAGCATTACAGAATCCGCTCCATCATGATGTTCAACACGCGCATAATGACCAGTCGCAATATAATCAGCATCAATTGACTTGGCATAATCTAAAAAAGCCTTAAATTTAATATGCTTATTACATAAAATATCTGGATTTGGTGTTCTTCCTTTGGCATATTCTTCTAAAAAATAGGTAAAAACATGATCCCAATATTCTTTAATAAAATCAACTCTTCTTAATTCTATCCCTAAATGTTCAGCAACTTTTTTAGCATCATTATAATCTTTTTCCTGTGGACAAATTTCATCATTATTGGTAGGATTTCCTAAAATATCATTATTTAAAGATGAATCCCAATTACGCATAAAAACACCAATAACTTCATATCCCTGTTCTTTTAATACATAAGCAGCAACTGCACTATCAACACCACCGCTTAAACCTAATACGACTCTTTGTTTCATAGGCGCCTCCTTCTTGCATATTCTATCATTTTCTTTACCAATTATAAAGTAAAAATAATGGAAACAAGCAGATAAAAATAAAACTGATAAAGAGTTTTCTAACTACTCTTCATCAGTTTCTCTATTATTTTAATTTTGACATTGGAAGCATTGCAGCACCAATAGCACCACAATCTTCTAATTCTCTTTCTAAAATTGGAATATGTCCTCTCATTCCAACATGAATTTTCGCATTAAATTGTTCAACAAGCTGATCATAGAAATATTTCTTAGATTTCATAACACCACCGCCTAATATAAAGCAATGTGGGTCAACAGTATGGGCAATATCAGCTAACATAGTTGCCAGTTCACTCACACATTCATCAACAATACCTTTTGCCTTGACATCACCTTCATCAGCTAATCTGAAAACATCTCCAGCATGATTGACACGATCTTCACCTAAAATTTCTTTACCTTTACGGGTAATCGCTGTTCCACTCGCTTCACCTTCCACAGCTCCAGGGTTCAATCCACCAAATTTATAACCATTGTTTTTTACAATGATATTTCCAACTTCTCCAGCATGTCCTCTTCCACCAGAAACCAATTGACCATTCACAACAAAGGCTCCACCAATTCCTGTTGAAATTGTAATATAATAACAAGTTGGTTTTCCTTTTCCAGCTCCTAACAAAGCTTCTGCCAATCCAGCAACATTGGCATCATTATCAATAAATACAGGCAAATTAAAGCGGCTTGAAAGTTTTTCGCAGATAGGGTAATTTTCAAATCCAGGCAAATTTGTTGCCATAATCATCACACCATGTTCTGTATCAACAGGCCCAGGCACACCAATACCA
This sequence comes from Massilimicrobiota sp. mt181, assembly GCF_055420065.1. NCBI lineage: Bacteria > Bacillati > Bacillota > Erysipelotrichia > Erysipelotrichales > Erysipelotrichaceae > Massiliimicrobium > Massilimicrobiota sp. mt181. The sequence goes on along the minus strand of NZ_JBVAYN010000007.1, from coordinate 38,561 downwards.
ATTCCCTGAACATTATGAATGCCTCCACAAACTGAACAATCTAAGCTTTCAATTTGTCTTATAATTTTTGAACAAACATAATCTGGTCCATTTTCTCTTTCAGTTGCATCTTTAACTTCACTATATGATTGTCCATTTTCATCAACCAAAAGAGTACGTACGTTTGTTCCTCCTAAATCAATCCCGATATAATATTTCATCTTAGTTCTCCTTCCCTTGATTTATATTTATTATACAATAAAACCAGCTGTTTTCATAGGTCATTTTGTTAGAAACAAAGCTTTTTTCAAAGCTTCCAGATTCTTTGGTAATGGACAAGTCACTTGATAATCCTGTAAATATTTTAAAGAACCTATTGGCTTGATAAATTTTATGGAATAAGCATGTAAAAACTGATTTTGGAAATGATATGTTTTTTTCAAATAACGATTAAGTTCAAAATCACCATATTTCGCATCACCAATAATAGGATGCCCAACACTCGATAAATGTAAACGGATCTGATGTGTTCTTCCTGTCACAAGTTTGACTTTCAATAATGAATACTTCTGATTACTTTGAATATTTTCAACAATCGTATGCATTTTAAGTGCTCCTGGTGTTGATGGAGACACTATTTTTGCGAGAGATTGTTCACTATCTTTCTTCATATAACCAATCAATTCACGACTGGGCATATAACCTTTACAAATGGTTAAATATGTTTTTTCGATGCAATGACGTTTCTTCATCATTTCATTTAAATCCTGCAAGGCACGCATGGTCTTTCCAAAAATCACAATACCACTTGTATTACGATCCAAGCGATGAACAGGTCCAGGTGTAAATCCCAATGTCTTTTGAGGATCATATTCTCCTTTTTGATACAAATATGTCAAAACCTGATTAGACAATGTATTCATATCTTCATGACTATCTTCATGAACCAATAGGCCTGATGGCTTATTCACAATCAAAACATTGTTATCTTCATATAAAACATCAAATTGAATTTCTAAATCAAATATAGTTTGTGGTTTCGTTAATGCTAAAAAACGATCTTCATATAGAAAAAGCTCAACCTGATCTCCTTTTTTTAAAATATAGTTTTCTTTAACTCTGACACCATTGACTTTCACATCTTTTTTTCTTAACATTTTATAAATCATTTGTGGTGGTGCCTGACACAATAATTTTTTTAAATATTTATCTATTCTTTGGTTTTCATAATTCTCATCTATTAATAATGTTTTCATTTCATCACCACTTTCATTCTATCAAAAAACACTAAAAAAATATACAATTTTATTTGAAAGCCTTTACATCTTTTGAAACTCTGCTATAATTAAATATGTTAAGTGGTTGTCACTTAAACATACCCCCTATTATCACCCTAACGTGTAAATAATAGAGACACAAGAAAGTATGCTCCCCCGCATACTTTCTTTTCGTTTTATGTTATAATGACATCGAGGTGATGAAATCATGGAAAAAGAAATAAATAGATCAATCATTTATGATGGTAAAATTATGCAGGTCACCAGAGAAGAAGTTGAACTTGAAGATGGTCAACATGCCTATCGTGAAGTTGTCTATCATCATGGTGGTGTTTGTATTCTAGCTGTTAAGAATCATCAAATCATATTTGTGAAACAATTTAGATATCCCAATCGCATTCAAACTATCGAAATTCCTGCTGGAAAACTGGAGAAAGATGAAGATCCAAAAGATTGTGCCTTTCGTGAATTAGAAGAAGAAACGAACTATCGTGCCAAGGATATGAAATTCATTATGAAAGTCTTACCTTCTCCCGGTTATACCAGTGAATGGCTTTATCTCTATGAAGCTGTTGATTTTAAGGAAGTTGATGATGCTTTAGAAGGAGATGACGATGAATTTATTGATGTCTTGACATTGGATATAGACGATGCTTATCAAAAAGTCCTTGATGGTGACATTGTAGATGCAAAAACCGTTATAGCTGTTATGTATGCTTATCAAAAATATTATTCATAAAAGCACAAAAAAAGTTATCCAAATAAGGATAACTTGCTTTTTTATATTGGCGGTCTGGACGGGGCTCGAACCCGCGACCTCCGCCGTGACAGGGCGGCATTCTAACCAACTGAACTACCAGACCAATATATCAACTGCCAAGGGTTATACAATGGCGGAGACAGAGGGATTTGAACCCTCGCGCCAGTTTCCCGACCTACACCCTTAGCAGGGGCGCCTCTTCAGCCTCTTGAGTATGTCTCCATCAGTTGCCTTAATATAATAGCATACCTTTTTTCACATTTCAATAGGAAAATGAAAAAACTTTAAAATAAAGAAACTGGAAAAAATCCAGTTTCTTTATTTATTGAAAAATTGTGGTAAATAATCTTTATGAGCTTCTAGTAATTCATCAATCACAATATTAGCAATTTCATCACTTGGACATAAAGGATTCATATTTAAAGCTGTAACAGCCAAATCACGATCACCATGTACTGCTGCTTCAATCACAAGACGTTCAAAAGTTTTCATCATCTGTACATATCCACTAATTGGCAATTTCAATTCACCAGTTGCTAATGGTTTTGGACCATCAGCTGTAATACGACATGCAACTTCTACAGCACTATCTTTTGGTAAATCTGCAATCGCACCATTATTTCTGACATCAACATATTGAATATCACCTTTATTTGTATAGATAGAAGCAATCAGATTACAAGCTGCATCAGAATATTTAGCACCACCGCGCATAGCTAACTGTTCTGGTTTTTCAGCTAACTCTTCATGACTATATAATTCAAATAATTCTTCTTCTGTCTTGCTGACAACTTCTCCACGCACTGTTCCTGTTTTGAATTGTTCCAATTCTTCTTCCAATTGTTCTTTTGTAAAGAAATAATAATTATGATATGGACATGGAATGGCTTTTAAACCTTTAATAAATGATGGAGAATATGGCAATGAAACGAAGTTTTTCATTTGAATTGTATCTTCTGGTTTTAAATAAGCATATTGATGTAATAATTCATCAAAACGTGACACACCATCCACAAAGACATCTGTCGCAAAAATAAAGTGATTAACACCTTGAATCTCCATTGTGACCTGACTTTCTTCTACATTTAACATTTTCGCAAATCCAGCAACCATATTGACTGGAACATTACAAAGACCAATCGCTTTTTTAAAGTTTGTATATCTTAAAATAGCTTCTGTAACCATTCCAGCAGGATTTGTAAAGTTGATTAGCCAAGCATTAGGGCATAGCTCTTCAATATCTTTCACAATATCCAAAATAACTGGAATTGTACGGAACGCTTTAAACATACCTCCTGCCCCATTTGTTTCCTGACCAATCAAACCATGACTTAAAGGAATTCTTTCATCAAGCACACGTGCTGGTAAACGTCCAATACGCATTTGTGTTGTAACAAAATCCGCATCTTTTAAAGCTTCTCTACGATCATAACTTAAAATGACTTTCATTGGCAGTCCTGCTTTTTTCACCATACGTTTTGCGAGAGCACCAACAGTCTCTAATTTTTTACGACCTTCTTCAATATCTACTAACCATAATTCTTTCACTGGTAAGTGATCATATCTTTTAATAAATCCTTCTACTAATTCTGGAGTATAACTACTTCCTCCTCCGATTGTGACAATTTTAACACCATCTTTGTTCATCTTTGACACCTCTTTCTTCTTGATAATTTCATTATATAGACTCCTATAGAAAACACAAGAAAAGGAATAGGTAATTATACCGGTACAATTTATGTAATATATATGTTATGATGATTTTAAGGAGATGAAAAACATGAAAAAATACGAACATTTAGCTATGCTTATAGAAAAAGATATTGCAGACCAGACATATCATCAAGGGGAGCGTTTGCCTTCTATTCATACATTAGCTCAACAATATCACTGCAGTAAAGAAACCGTCATCAAAGCCTATCAGCTATTAATTGATCGTCATCTTATTTACGCGAAAGCACAAAGTGGTTTTTATATTTTGGGAATACCTCTTTTACCTGCCCCTTCATCCCAAATTTTTTCTTTGGAAACAGGAAATCCTATGGTCAAAGCCACATCGCTTGTAGACGCGAAACATTGCCTCTCTTTAGCCATTGAAGAATATAGTGAATCATCATTGAATTTATCTTTACAAGGTGTTCAATCTTTACGAAAGACATTAGCTGACTTCTTTTTTGAAATGGGCATTTATACGCAGGAAAGTTCCATTTATTTAATTCAGGGTGTTACACAAATGTTATCATTTCTTTCATCCATCACATTCCCTAATCATCATTCCTATATTTTGATTGAAGAACCAACGTATAGTTATTATATCCAATTTCTTAAATCTTTATCTCTACCTGTTCTGACCATCAACCGCGATGAAAATGGTATTGATCTTAAAGAACTCAAATCACTTTTTGAAACATATGATATTAAATTTTTCTATACGATTCCTAGAAACCACAATCCCCTTGGCACAACTTATTCAACAAAAATCCGTCAAGGAATTGCCAAACTGGCTCTTCAATACAATGTCTATATTATTGAAGATGATTATTTTGGACACTGTTCATCGTCTTCGCATTACTTACCGATTTTTTATTATATGGAAGGACAAAATTGTATCTATCTGACCAGTTTTTCTAAAACAATTCCTTATATTCGTATTGGAGCCGCTATTATTCACCAAGATTTTCAAGAAACCTTTCAGATGATGATGAATCAGTCTTACTATTATTCTTATCAGCTGCCTTCACTGATTTCTCAGGCAACCTTAGAATCCTATATTAAAAGTTCTCTCTATCAAAAACAAGTCCAGCAATTACAAAATCATCTCAAAAAAGATTATCAGATTATTAAAAAAATCACTCAAAGCTGGGATCATCAGCTCATTAAAGTGATTTCTAGTTATTCCGGTTATTATTTAACCATCCAATTTCTCGTACCCATTAATCTTGATTTATTTCAACAAAATCTAGCTCAAAAACATGTTCACATAGCACGAAATGAAAGATGTTTCTATCACATCTCACATTTTCAAAACTCTATACGTTTAAGTCTAGCACGTATTCATAGTTCTGATTTAAAAGAAGCACTTCCTTTATTTTATCAGACTTTTTTGGACACTATATCTTTATAAAAATTTCTTTTTCTTAAATAAAATAATCAAACCAATCACAACAATCAGACTTAAAGCAATAACAGCTGGATATCCATAAATACTTTTGAGTTCAGGCATGTTTTCAAAATTCATTCCATACCATCCTGCAATCAAGGTTAATGGCAGAAAAATAGTTGTCACAACTGTAAAAAATTGCATGGTCTTATTTAATTTATAATCTTCTCTTGACTGATGAGCCGCATTAGCCTGGTTCAGAATTTCTCTTAACATTTCCACATTTTTGGATAAACGTTCAATACGGCGTGTAAAAATCTCAAAATATCTAGAATCGTCGTCATCAAAAATATGATGATGATTCATCTCCAAATCCTCACCAATCGTCATCAGATTTTCATAATAATTTTTCAACAGCAATAATTCTTTATTGAGCTGCCTTGTTTGATTTGTAAAGTTCATCGAATCTTCCTCATGAGATTCCAATTCTTCGATTTCATCCTGTAATTCTTCGATATATTGATAATCACTTGCCAGTAAATCACTTAAGAAATAATAAACCAGTCTTGTGATGGAAGCATCTTTTTGGAGAACATAATCACTGGATGACTGGAAAACCTGATTAATATGGTGATCTTCATCATCTATCACAACAACCAAAAACAAATTTTTAAAAATAAATAAAGCTAGTGAATCTTTTTTTACAAAAATATCTCGTGCATTAATCAAATGGATTAAACCAAAATAATAATGATATGCAGGGATAATCATATTCTGATGAAACAAAGAAGGATCTTCTAAGCGTTGAATAGAAGCTTTTTCAATGCCAAGTTTTTGATAACAAGATTTTAATTCTTCTAAATCCATCATAGCAATATAACGATGCTGTTCTTGAATATCTTCAATATTGACAACTTCTTTTTGACGATCAATCTGATAAATCATATATTCCCTCCTACAAAAAAAGGGGCTTTACCCCTATTTCTTTGAATCAATTAAATCTAATAAATCTTGAACTGTTTTAATTTTTAATAATTCTTCATCTTCAAATTCTACACCAATTTCTTCTTCTAATTCAAAAACCAAATCAACCAAATCCAAAGAATCAATGCCTAAATCTTTAAATGAAGAGTCTTTTGTAAGTTCCTGACCTTTTAATTTTGATGATAATCTCTCTTTTATTTTATCAAAATAATCCATTTCTATTCACCTCGTTTTCATTATAATCATAAGCTTTTCAAAAAACAATCTCTTTTCTTACATAAAAGCCTCTTTATGTGCCAAAATATATTTTAAACTTAAATCTTCCATGTCTTCTTTTAACTGCTGAAATTCATGATCCAACAAATCAAACAGCCATGGAACTTCACTATAATCAAATCCTTTTAATTCTTCCATTCTTAGTTCTTGATCTTCTGGCACAATACCTTCATGAAAAAGACCATTTGCACGATCAAGTATTAAAGCTGTGCGTTCTGCTTTCATCTCCAATAATGCTTCCACTGTTTCATTAGCAAAATTACCAGAAGGCTGACGATAATACATTTCCATTCCACCACTGGACATCATCAGATAAAAAGTCTGACAAAGATAAAAGACTCTTTCAATTCCATTAAGTTCATTAAGTAAATCTCCGTTTTCACATTTTTGAGAGATAATATTATATAAATCCATAACAATGTGACTATGATCTTGTCTTGATACAATCTCACTGGCTCTTAAAGTCAAATCATCCAGTACATCTTCAATTGTGGGCATATGAACACCTCCTCATATTATTTTATACTTTTTCATTTGAAATGTATAGTCGTAAAAATATGACTTTATCTTTTTTTCAAAGATGCGTATAATACAATTATGGAAAAAGAAATCTTAAAAATATTAAAACAATATCAAAACGAATATGTATCAGGTCAGGATATGAGTCAAAAGCTTCAGGTTTCTCGCATGACAATATCAACAAGCATTAAAAAATTAAAAGAGAAAGGATATCATATTTTATCATCAACAAAAAAAGGATATTGTCTAACTGATGACAATGATGTTTTATTGATTGAAAACATTAAGCCCCATATCCCTTCATTTTTTACTCACATTGAATACCTTGAAAGTGTTGATTCTACGAATGATTATCTCAAAAGAGGAATACATCAACAAGGTGATCTTGTGATTGCGGAATATCAGACCAACGGAAAAGGCAGAAATGGTAAATCATTTCATTCTCCTGCCTATAAGGGGCTTTATTTTTCTTTCTTATTAAAACCCCATTTATCTATTTATGATTCATTAAAGATTACGGCCTGTCTAGCAGTTTCACTGGTTAAAACAATTCAAAAAAATTATTCATTAAAACCTCAAATCAAATGGGTCAATGATATTATGATTGATGATTATAAGGTTGCTGGTATTTTATGTGAAGCTTCTTTAGAAATGAATACTGCTCAAATAGAAAATATGATTGTAGGCATAGGTGTGAATATTCATTCTTATTCTATGCCTGATGAATTAAAACAAAGTGCTGCCTGTTTGGAAGATTTTTGTCCACAATTTGTTTCGCGTGAACAGTTTATCATTGATTTTTTGAATATTTTTTATCAGGATTATCAAAACTTATCTCATCCTGCGCTCTTAGATTTTTATCGTCAACACTCTTATGTGTTAAATCAGAATATTACAGTTTATGAAAACAATCGTACTTACTGCGCATATGTTTTAGACATCAACCAAGATGCCTCATTAAAAATCCAGACTGATGAGGGTATTCGCCAGCTTTCTTCTGGAGAAGTTTCTATACGTAAAAAACATCGTTAACGATGTTTTTTTAATGCTTTATATACTTTTGAATCTGTTCCTGATTTAATTCCTCTCCAATGACAATTAAAATATCTTGACCTATAGAAATAGGTTTTAAGGATATATGATCCTTGGTTGCATTCAGTTCAATCCATTGGTCTTCTACGCTTATAAAACCTTTCATACGAAAGACGTGACCACATGATGTATCGTTGAATATCTGTTGCACTCCCTTTTTTAACTCATCTGGCGTTAAATGATTATTCATAAAATAAAGAGATGTATATGCTTTTTGATAATCTATAGAATATTTCATATAATCATGTAGGGCATATCCTTTATGCATAAAACTTTGAAAATCTTCATCTGTCAAATGCATCCAGTGAGTATTCAAATCACTATCCTGAAGAACTCTTGAACATCGAACTTCCTGAAGCGAGCTTTGTAATAACTGGATTGTTTGTTGGACTTCTTCCTGAGATGCTTCCTGATAATGACTTAGCAGAATACATCCAGCATTAGCAACCTGTGAGGCTAACAGAAAACGTGACGCCTGTGATAAATCCTGTTCAATGCGTGCATCGACAATCGCAAAAACATTTCCAATTTCATACCAGTTTTCTAAAGGCTCTTCATGCAAAACATCAAAAAATTCATCAACATCATAGATACCTGATGGTTCAATCAATAAATAATCATATCGAAGCATCCCCATTGCAATCAATTTCGTTTTAAAACGTCTTTGGTGCGTTTCTTTATCACAACCACCAGAAATCATTTCTAAATCACATTGCGGTCCTAAAGTTTCCTGTAAAAGCATCATATCAACATTAACAGCTCCAAAATCATTTTCAATGATTCCGACTTTATAACCCTGCTTGATTAAATATTGTGCATACTGTTGAATAAATGTTGTTTTTCCCGAACCTAAAAATCCTGTAATTAAATCCACTTTTGTCATATGAATACCTCCATCACTTTCTTGTTAAAAAGCCAATGTGAAAACAATTGTTACAATGAGTGCCGGTAAAAGATTGGCCACTTTTACAGTTTGAGGCCACACCAGATTCACTCCCACACAGAAAATCAAGATATTTCCAACCATATCCAAATGATTCAAAATATCAGTTGTCATAAAGCCTGCTAATCCGGCTGATAAAAAAGTTATAGTACCTTGCAAAAGAACAACTGGGATAAAAGCAAAGATGCATCCTTTTCCCATAGATGATGCCATAATTAAAATAATCACAAAATCTAAGACTGCTTTTGCGAATAATGTCGCATGATTACCATAAATCCCATCCTGAATAGCACCCATGATAGCCATAGCGCCAATACTCACGGTTAATGATGCACTCACAAAGCCATAAACAAATTGGTTGTCCTTTTGACTGCCCGTTTTGATTTTCAGCCAGTTGCCAAATTTTTCAAACATAGCATCAATATCAATGATTTCTCCAATCAAAGCCCCAATCACCATAGAAATAATCACATTCATGGATCCTGCAATACTTAACTTTCCCTCTTCAATAACAAGCATTTGTGATAATGTTCCTGCAAGGGCCAGAAAAATAGTTGAAAAACCGGTTGCTTTCATAATCGTATCCTGATAACGTTCTTTTAAGAAGCGTTTTAAGAAAATACCTAAAACACCACCTATAATAATAGCAAGTCCATTAACAATTGTTCCTAATCCCCTCATGCAATCTCTCCTACTTTCATCTTGTTGACTATTTTATCATATTTTTTTATCAATCACTACTCTCATAATCATAAAAAAAGAGAAGTTGCAGCTTCTCTTCTATATATTCTATTCATTTGTTCCGATACTCATCGTTTCAGGTAAAGTACTTCCGCCATCAATCACAAATTGAGAACCTGTAATATAACTTGATTCATCACTACCTAAAAAGGCAAATAACTCTCCAACTTCAATAGGTTTAGCAAGTCTTCCCATTGGAACACCTTTCGCAATATCTGCAATTGCACTTTCTGGATCATCTGGGTTGGATTCAACAGCCATCTTCTCTACCATAGGTGTTCTGGCATAACCTAGCTGTGAACAGTTCACACGAATATGGCGGCTGGCATATTCAACAGCCAGACATTTTGTTAGTCCAACTAAGGCTGCTTTTGTCATAGCATATGCCGCTTCTCCAGCATCTGCCACAATATCTCCTGTCACTGATGAAGCAATCACAATGCTACCCTTTCCTTGTTTTAACATATAAGGGATGACAGTCTGACAAGTATTCCATACACCTTTGATATTGACATCAATATGAAAATCTCTGATTTCATCACTCATCTCTTCAAATGGTGCCAAACGACAGACACCTGCATTACAGCATGCAATATTCACTTCCCCAAAAGTTTCCACTGTTTTTTGGACAGCTTCTTTCATCTGACTTTTATTAGCCACATTACCTACGTAAGTGATAATATCCGCCTGATATTGATCACGTAATTTCTGGGCAGTCTGTTCAACATCCTTTGATAAATCAATCATACAGATTTTAGCTCCATATTTCACGTAGGCTTCTGCAATTCCTTCACCCAATCCAGCAGCTGCCCCCGTAATAATTGCTACTTTTCCGTCTAATTTTCCCATAAATTCATGTCTCCTTTATTATTATCTATATCTCTATTGTAATCCTTTTGAACATAGCACTCAAACATTTCATGTCTGATTTATATTTTCTATATCTAATAGCTTCATATATTGTAGCGGTACCTTTTTCACAAGCCAGATATGGTTAGCTGAAAGATAAAAAAGAATGCCATCCTGATACATTTGTTTAGCATTGATTTGATAAACAACTGGCTTTCCATGTCTCTTCCCTACCTTTATAGCCGTCTCAATATCTGTTGATAAATGTACATAAAGTCTTGATTTAGAAATCAATCCTTGTTGTTGAATAGAGGACAGATACTTTATAGCTGTTCCATGATATAAAATATCAGGTGGCAATGCTTGTTTGAATTCAACATCAACAGGTATAGAGTGTCCCTGATTGGCACGAATCAACGTATGGTCTTCATTAAAAGCATATCTTTGTTTTGAATCAGTACGGACAATCTCTTCTAATATTTCTCGTTGAAATTGGGGATATCTTTTTTGAATACCTTTGATCAATTCATCTACATGTGCCCAGCCATGTTGATCTAAAGTCAATCCTGCCTGCTCAGGATGATGACGCAAAAGAAATGCCATATAACGGCTTATAGGCGTGAGTTTCATATATAATCACCTTCTTGATATTTATTCTACTTATTTTCTATTACGCCTGACACTCTGGAATATCTTTGATAATACGGCATTCAGACCATTGGATTTTTAGCTTTTTGGCAACTTCCATAACGACACATACATCTTCTAAAGAATCCAATACTGTCTTTAAATGTTGTTCTTGAATACAACGTTGCTGAACTCCATCTTTTTCCACATAATAGAATTTATTAATGATTTTTGAAACGATATCATCAATATATCGATGATAGTTGTGAAGTTGAGATTTGATTTCTTCTTTGGAAGCATCACAATCCTTTAATTTCTGATAAAGTGAATAAGGAATCTCATGAAAAACAATATGCGTTTTTAAGTATTGATGATATCTTTTTTGAAGATAATCTGGCTGTTTCGTTATATGAAGCTGATATAACTGCTGATCTAACTCTTTGATATGAGAAACAACATCATCGATACTACTGTAACCCTTCCATAAGAGTGCATTTGTGACTTTCATCTCAAAAAAAAGCATCTTCATTGCGTAATAAACTTTTTTGATCATGTTTCTCAATTCATCAACATTTTCAATTCCTATTTTTTTCAAATTAACATAAGAAATTGTAAATCTGAAAGAGGAGAAGCTAAAAGTTGAATAGGTATATCTTCACTCATGGATTCAAAAGTATATCCCATTCCTGTTAATAAAGCATATAATAACGAATTGGAATCTAAAGATCCTCTTAAAATAAATTTTTTTATTTCTTCTTGAATAACTTTTTGAAAATTCATATCATATATGATTTTATAAAATTCTGAATAGCTTTCTGGATTTTTTGATTTCAAAGAAACACGAAAAGAAGAATATTGCAAAAGATTCAAAGGATCATCTTCCATTTTTTGAGCAATATCTTGATAATCATGACACTCTTCAACCCCTATTCCATAATAATAACGCGCCAAATCTGTACATATAACAGATTTTTCTAGATTTGAATCAACATGTATCACTTCATGAAATTGTGTGCTCACAAGTGCATCAATACCATGCATAGCTTCCAACTCATAATCTTGATTCAAATATTCTTTCATATAATATCTCATCGTTTTCACCTACATCATTTTGGAATATTACCCTATCTCTATTATACAAGAAAATGATTAATCTTCATAATGATTTTCTTTTCGCTTCAAAATATATGATGAGATGGCATCAATTTGAAAAACTTATAGAAATATGGTAAAGTTTATTCATTCTTGATTTTTATCAGGAGAAGGGAGAAAAAATGGAAAAATTATTTAAATTAAAAGAAAATGGAACGACTATTTCTACTGAAGTGATGGCTGGAATTACTACATTCTTTGCGATGGCTTACATTATCGCAGTTAATCCAAACACTTTATCACAATCAGGTATGGAATGGGGAGCTGTCTTTTTAGCTACAATTATTTCTGCCGTGATTGGAACTTTGATTATGGGACTTGTCGCAAATGTTCCTTATGCGCAAGCACCAGGAATGGGATTGAATGCATTTTTTGTTTATACAGTGTGTTTTCAATTACAATTCACATGGCAACAGGCCTTATCAATGGTGTTTATTTGTGGTTTGATTAATATTTTTATTACTGTTACAAAAATCAGAAAAGTGATTATTAAAGCAATTCCACAATCTTTACAAAATGCTATTGGTGGTGGAATTGGTGTTTTTATTGCTTATTTAGGTTTCTTAAATGTTGGTTTTATTACATTTGATAGTGGTGTCCCTGCTATTGCAACATTAAATCAACCAGTTTTATGGATTTTCTTAATTGGATTGGTTTTGGCAGTTATTTTAACATTAAAAAATGTCAAAGGTGGTATCTTAATTGCGATTATTGTCACAACAATCTTAGGTATTCCTTTTGGTGTGACCACAACAACAGATACTGTCAGCTTTGGAGAAGCCTTAAATGCTTTACCTTCAACATTTGGAGTCATTTTCACTCCTGCAGGTTTACCTTCATTATTTAGCGATATGTCTCGTTTACCTTTAGTTTTGATTACTATTTTTGCATTTAGTATGTCAGATACTTTTGATACAATTGGTACATTTATTGGTACTGGTAGACGTAGTGGTATTTTCTCCAAAGAAGATGAAAAAGCATTAGAAACAAGCAGTGGATTTAGTTCTAAAATGGATAAAGCCTTATTTGCGGATGCTACAGCAACATCTATTGGGGCTATTTTTGGAACTTCCAATACAACAACTTATGTCGAAAGTGCAGCAGGTATTGGGGCTGGTGGTCGTACTGGTTTAACATCTGTTGTGACAGCCATCTGTTTTGCGTTAAGTGCCTTTTTAGCGACTTTTGTGAGTGCTATTCCTTCAGCCGCAACAGCACCAGCTTTAATTATTGTTGGATGTATGATGGTGTCATCATTTGCTGAAATTGACTGGTCAAATTTAGAAGATGCAATTCCAGCTTTCTTTGCAGGAATATTTATGGCTCTTTGTTATAGTATTTCTTATGGTATTGCCAGTGCCTTTATTTTCTATTGTTTAATTAAAATCTTTAAGAAACAAGCCAAAGATATTCACCCTATCATTGCTGGTGTTGCATTATTATTTATCTTAAACTTTATCTTACTTGCGATGATTTAATACAAAAAATTCAGGAGTTGACTTCAATTAGAGCAACTCCTTTTTCATAAAAATATTTAGCTATTATATTTGAGACGAACATATTGAACAAGTTCTTTATATTGATGTTTTAATAAAAACGGATTATCTAATAGTTGCTCTATAAGTTCTTTGGCTTCTAATTGAGAATGATTTTTGATAATCGTGTCTACCTGTGCTTTATATTCATTGAGATCCTTAATAATATAATAAGAATGTGATAATCTTATTTTTTCCATGACCTCTTTGACAACACAGATATCTTCTAATGAATCTATAATCTTTTTCAAGTCATCATATTGAATACACTCATAAATACCAATATCATATACATCTATAGTATCGTTTTCTTCATCATGATAAAATTCTCTTGTCTGATCATTTTCGACATAATAAATTTTACGATTGATTTGTTTAACAACACTTTCAATATAGGCATTATATTGTTGCAAGGCGTGTTGTATATCTTCTTGTGAAGCCTTCTGATTGATTAGCTTTTGATAAATAGAATAAGGAATTTCATAATATGTTATATGAGCACGAAGATAGTCATTATATCTCTTTTGTAAAGCATCTGGCTTTGATGTGAGCGAAAGTTTATAAAAATAATCATCAAGCTTTGGTAAGTGAGGCTCAACATCATCAATATTGCTATAACCCATCCACAAAAGCACATTTATTATTTTTGGAGTAAAAATTGCATCATGATGTTTTAATAAACTTTTTTGATCAACCAAGAAAAAGTCTTGAAAAATGCTAGATACAATACTTTTTATTGCAAAACTTTGCATATCATATACAAATGTTATAGGACTCTTTTTTTGCATAAAATGCAACTCTAAATGATAAGAAGAATTCTGACTCAGAAACTGACAATATGCATCAATAATTTCTTTAACAAGCTTATGAGCCATATTTCTTATTTTATAGAGTCCATCATTTTTCATGACTTGTCTTAAATCATGTAAAGTATGAATTCCTTCTCTTTTTAAGCAATTATAACTACGTACACTTAAATCTAACTTTTCAATAGGCGTACGAAGCCATTCATGAGGTATGCTTTCATGAGATGACTGATAAACATACCCTTTAGCTTTTAATAGAGTATACAATAATGAATCTGAATGCAACTGTTTTTTTAAGACAAACTCTTTGACTTCATCTTCTATGATTTTTTTAAAATCCATGCAATGATGAATTTCCTGAAATTGAGAAAAGTTTTTATAATTTCCATAATCACGTGATGATGGATAGAATTGTAAAAATCGTAATGGATCCATATCTAAATATTGAGCCATTTGACAATAGTCGTGACATTCTTCTTGACCAATACCATAATAATACTGGTTATCAACAGTCGAGCAGGATACAGTTTCTTTTTGTGGAGAAGTCAAATGAATATCTTCATGATTGTAAATGCTGACATAGGCATCATACCCGTCCATAGCTGCTATTTCATATTTTTGATTTAAAAATTCTTTAATATAATATCTCATAACACCCCTCCTACATAGCAAACAACTCTTTCAAATCTTCTGCTGATAATGAAGAAATATTTCCTTCACTGTTTTCTACAAACATGTCTGCTAATTCTTTCTTCTTAGCCTGTAAAACTTGAATTTTTTCTTCAATACTCTCTTTCATAATCAATTGATGAACCATAACATTGTTATGCTGTCCAATACGATAA
This sequence comes from Massilimicrobiota sp. mt181, assembly GCF_055420065.1. NCBI lineage: Bacteria > Bacillati > Bacillota > Erysipelotrichia > Erysipelotrichales > Erysipelotrichaceae > Massiliimicrobium > Massilimicrobiota sp. mt181. Next base: position 23,076 of record NZ_JBVAYN010000007.1, on the reverse strand, counting down.
GCTCGGTCAGTCGCCTGATTTTGAGCAGAAATGTTCCACCATGGATCATAGTGGATAACAGCCTGTGCCTTTGTTAGATTAAGTCCAGTTCCTCCTGCTTTTAGAGAAATCAAAAAGACATCAGCTTCACCTTCCTGAAAACACTGCACAAATTCACGTCTTGTTTCTTTTGAAGTTTCACCTGTTAAAATAAAATAGCGAATTCCATTTAACTTTAATTCTTCTTCCATCAAATCAAAGACTTTTGTAAAAGATGAAAATAATAAGACTTGTTGATGGTTAGCTTTATAGTTACAAATCAAATCCATACAAGCTTTCATCTTAGATGAACTTTGATTTATATTTTCGTAGATCATTCTAGGTTCACAGCAGATTTGTCTTAATTTTGTCAACATCGCTAAAATAGCAATTTTATCAATCTTTTCCATTTGAAACAATTCTTGAAGTTGTGTATTAATTTGAGCGAGATTAGCAAAATACAATTCACTTTCTTGTTGTGTAAAAGGAATCAATTGTGTTTTTTCTATCTTATCAGGTAATTCTAATAAGACATCTTTTTTGTTTCTTCTTAAAATAAATGGTGAAACCATTTTTTGAAGTTGTTGAATTTTCTTTTGATTTTGATTTTTCACAATATCTGTTTCAAATGTTTTTTGAAAATAATGATAGTTATATAAATATTGAGGCATTAGAAAATCAAAAACTGACCATAATTCAGCCAATGAATTTTCAATGGGAGTTCCAGATAATGCCAGTTTATGTAAAGCATGAAGCTGCTTGACAGAAATGGCATTCTTTGTTTTTTGATTTTTAATATATTGTGATTCATCCAAAATCACATATTCAAATTCTATAGAATCATATAACTCTACATCACGACGCATATAATCATAAGAAGTCACATAAAGATGTTTGTCATGAATATTATGTATCATCATTTCTCTTGTTTTCGCATCTGATACAATGCATGTCACAGGTAAGCTTTTTGAAAATTTATGCACTTCATCTTCCCAGTTATAAATTAACGAAGAAGGACAAACAACTAAGCTTGGTTTATTTGTTTCTAATTGATCCAATAAAGCAATGACCTGTAACGTTTTACCAAGTCCCATATCATCAGCCAATATTCCGTTAAATCCTAGTTCATAAAGTGTTCGTAACCACTGATAACCTTCTTTTTGATAATCTCTCAATAGCTGATTGTAGTAGGATGTTAAGGGATAAAGATGTTGTGTATGTTGATGAAATTGTTGAATGAGTTTTTGAAAGGACGCATCTCTTTCGATTTGTATATGTTGCAATTCTGTTACATCATTATCCAACGCAAACACACGATTTTTATTTAAACTTAGACTTCCATTTTGAATATCATTGGCATGAATATGATATTCATCCATCAAATTTGATAATTCCTCCAGATCAGGTGATTCAAGATATAATAATTCTCCATTTTTCAAACGATGAAATTTCTTTTTACGACGATATTTTGACAAAACTTCAGCAATTTCCATTTGCGGAATTTGAGCACTTTCCATATTTAAAGATAAAAGATCATGATCAACTTTAACCCCTACCTGAATCTGATAATGAACTGGTCTTCCCATCTTCTTTAATGCTTCAGAAATATATATTTCACTATATTGTTGGAGAAATTCAATCCCATCATGCATAAATTCATATGTTTTTTCATCATAACTATCAAAATAAACGCACCCATTTTTCTCGTCAATTTGATGACATTGTTGACGTAAATATGTTTCAACGATATCCTGATCAATTGTTGTAATTGTGTCGTTTTGAAATGCATGAATATGATTCTGATTTTCATCTTCATAGTAAATTTTAAAATAAATCTGTTCATTTTCATTGATATCACCATATATTTTAATGAATGTATACGGTGACTGTCCAAGTTCAAAATCACATGTTAAATCAAAATAATTTTGCATGGGTGCCCATATATATTTATAAAAATCATGAAGGTCTTCTTCTTTAATAAACATTGGATTTTCAAATAAATCGAGTAAAATATCAAACGATTTTTCATTTAAATCCATTTGAATACGTTGAATCTTTGTCAATTGTTTAAAAGTAGATATAAAATAAATATACTGTTTTCCAAAATAAAATTGATTTTCATCAATAATTTTAAGTACATAATATTCTTGTTCTTTAACTAAACTAGCTTTTATCGTATAGTCAATATCTTTAAAAAGACAGTGGACTAACCCTAATTCTTTATAGACATCATAAAAATCATCAAGAAATTCACTACGAATATAGACATATCTACCAAAATTTAAAGAACTACGAAAACTAAAGAAATAATTTTCAGGATTAACTTTATTCATTGCAATTTTAGCACGTTCAAGAAATGCAATCTGTTTTAAAGCTTCATCTGTAAAAGATTCACGTGTATGTACAAACTGTAAATATTTACCATACTTCACTTGATCTTTATTTTCTATATGTTCTAAAAATTCATCAACATCTTTAATAATATATTTTTTAGCATTACCAATCTTATAATCAAGATATAAGACATCATCATCTTCATTCAAGATAGCTGTTAAATTATATTTTTCATGTGAAATGGATGAGCTCACTTGATTATGATAATATTCTTTATTCTGTTTAATCAAATCATTCGTTTCCAAAGCACGTATAGCCAAAGCACGTTGAAGTTGTTGTTGATGACGTCTTTCCTGACGCTTTTTTTCTTCTTCAAATTCAGTATTGATATAATGATATGGAAAAGAAGAAATTTCTAATTGGTTTAGTTTCAACAATACAGCTCCAATATGAGCACATGGGCTATCATCTGTACACCAGGTACACTCACACTGATATTCGTGTAAATGATATTCGTTATCAAATGTAAAAGAACAGAGAAATTCTTCTCCCCTGACTTTCACCATAGCTTGAACATAATACAAAGTATCTTCTTGTTTCATATCAATGCTTAAAACATTATCATAACGATCATAACTTCTTGCGATAGATATATTATTGCGATTAGAAAATAATGTTAATAAATTAAACTCAGTTTTCATGTATGAACTCTCCTTACTTTTGCATTATAGCATATTCAACGACAAAAAAACCGTTTTTTTAACGGTTTAATAGAAAATGAATTTTCATTTTTTTAATCTCTCCTAGCAAAAATCCATATGGTAACAAAACGTAATCAAGAGAAGTTGTTGCACTCTTTTTGTCTTATTCTAGCAAAAATCCATATGGTAACAAAACTGGAGATGAAGTTCTTATTGATTTTGTTTAGTCTTATTCTAGTAAAAATCCATATGGTAACAAAACGGAATGAGATAGGGTTCCCTAGTGTTTGAAGTCTTATTCTAGCAAAAATCCATATGGTAACAAAACATATGAAAAAGTCAAAAAGAGTATGTATATGTCTTATTCTAGCAAAAATCCATATGGTAACAAAACAAGAAGATAGTAACACAGTAAATCGCCAATGTCTTATTCTAGCAAAAATCCATATGGTAACAAAACAGCTCAAGGAATGGATGGGTATTCAAAACTGTCTTATTCTAGCAAAAATCCATATGGTAACAAAACCTTACCATTGAACCAACTTTCTGATGCATAGTCTTATTCTAGCAAAAATCCATATGGTAACAAAACTCCAATAATCATGCTCCGTTGCTTTTTTAGGTCTTATTCTAGCAAAAATCCATATGGTAACAAAACAAAGATATGAAGATGGTGCTTCTCGAATTGGTCTTATTCTAGCAAAAATCCATATGGTAACAAAACAATCGTTTGATAAATTATTTAAAAACTTATGTCTTATTCTAGCAAAAATCCATATGGTAACAAAACCGTATAGGGGCTGAGTGACACCTTTCTCTTGTCTTATTCTAGCAAAAATCCATATGGTAACAAAACAATGCCAATAGTAATTGATATATCCACCAGGTCTTATTCTAGCAAAAATCCATATGGTAACAAAACTATGCTGATGTATACACCTTTCTATTGAATGTCTTATTCTAGCAAAAATCCATATGGTAACAAAACACATATTGATGATGGAAATGTTGAGTATTTGTCTTATTCTAGCAAAAATCCATATGGTAACAAAACCATGGGAGAGCATACAGTTTTGAAATGCTCGTCTTATTCTAGCAAAAATCCATATGGTAACAAAACCAGTAATTCCTGTGTCATACCCCCCTGCAAGTCTTATTCTAGCAAAAATCCATATGGTAACAAAACTATTGAATACTTTAACAACATGCTTATCTGGGTCTTATTCTAGCAAAAATCCATATGGTAACAAAACGTTCCCGACTGTATAATATTTATTTCTATGGTCTTATTCTAGCAAAAATCCATATGGTAACAAAACGGAGCGTTCATAGGAAATAAAGGAAAGAAGAGTCTTATTCTAGCAAAAATCCATATGGTAACAAAACCTATTACCTTTCAAACAAACCAACATGCCTGTCTTATTCTAGCAAAAATCCATATGGTAACAAAACTAAACTGATTATTTAGTGCCATGTCATGGAGTCTTATTCTAGCAAAAATCCATATGGTAACAAAACGATTGTATTAATGTTAGTAGGAGTATTTTGGTCTTATTCTAGCAAAAATCCATATGGTAACAAAACCATAGTACACTCGTGAGCCATCATGGCTACGTCTTATTCTAGCAAAAATCCATATGGTAACAAAACGGAATTAAGTTGTTATATCCTGAATTAGCAGTCTTATTCTAGCAAAAATCCATATGGTAACAAAACCTCAAATACATATTATCATATATTTGATTAATTATAAACCATGAATTTTATAAATCATTTGTAATAGATAGTAGGTCTTTATAATACTTGTTTTTTATAATATTATTCATCTTTTCTTTAGCCTCCTTTAAAGTACAAATGCCTTTAGATACAAAGATTTCATAAATTTGTTCATCATTATCACAATCAATATTGATATTTGACATATAATATACATCTTTTAATTCTATCAATACAGTACTCGATGTTAAAATAACAATCACAATACATTGATCTAATAAATGTATATATTCATATATAGATTGTGTTAGCTCTGGTATTTCAATTAAACAAAAGACAGACTTAGTCATATCATTTGAAATGTATTTTATCATTTGTAATTGTAAAATAATAATATTATCATATGATAAATCAAATTCATTTGCTTGTTCATCATTTATCATATAAAGGGGAATTAACAGTTTTAACAATGATTTCGGTGTTTGAGTGATAAATTGACTTGTAATGACTTGTGAATCTAATTCTAATGCAAATGATTCTAATAATATGTTGATTGATTGTATTGTATCAATATAATCACTTTGTGATAAAAGTACTTCTAAATATTTTGATATCAGTGATTTTGTTGATAATTTCAAATCATCTTGTAATGAATATTGATGATGCACATAATAGAATAAACAATCTTTTTTGCTTATTTCATGATCATTAATACTTATTAAAGCTTTACCTGTATTATTTTCTGAATATTCTGTTATTTTAGTATTATGAAAATATTCAAAAATAATCTTCTTTAATTCGTATTTACTTTGATGATTTAATCCTATGCAATACTTCATATGATTGATATGAAATGAAAATTGTCTGCTTCCCTTTTTAATAGTTATCTTTTTCATAATTTTATAAATGAATCAGCATTTATAATTCTTTCTTGATTAGACACTCCACCGACAATGATTTCTATTTTCGAGTATTGTTTCTCTGTTACCATTAGTAATCTAATCTGTCCTTTCTTAGGAACATTTTTTCTTAAGATTTCTACATGTTTCACAGTTGCTTCTCGATTAGGAAATATTTTACAGTATACCGAAAACTGCATCATCATATATCCATTTTTAATTAAATACTTTCTAAAATGAGTATATGTTCTAACCTCTTGTTTTGTCGTCATGGGTAAATCAAAAAATAATATCAATCTCATAAACTCATAAATCATAACAAGCAGGTAAAGGAAAAACAAAAGATCTTTCATTATTTTCCAATTCTTTTAAAATACTTTCAATATAAATATATATTGCATTAGGGATAGTTTGTTTTCTATTATCTATTTTCACTTTTTTATTTGTGAGTTGAATCAAAGCTTCACGATGTTCTTGCTTAAACAATATATCTTCCATCATATTATTCAATACATAATCATCAACAATCGGTCTGAAAACCTCAATAATATCATCACTTAAATTAAACATATTTTGTTTACCTTTATGAAAAATACCTAAATTAGGTAAATAGCCCTTAGCAACAATGATTGAAGATATCAATGATCTAAAAATACTATATCCATAATTTAATCCTATATTGACAATATCATCATTAAAACGAACAAAATTATCGCCAAACATTTCTCTAAAATACATTTTTGCAGATAAACCTTCTCTATTCGTTATATCTCCAGGCTCTACTTCACTTAAAAATTGATAAAGTTTAGTAATGACTTCAAAATCTTTATTATTCTTTTTCAAGATTTCTATCTGATTAAATATTTTTGCTTTAACAATCTTTTGATGAACATTTTTCTTATTTTCATCTGACCAATTGATTTGTTTATTAATATTACCACTTTGTGAAAAATGACCATTAATAGGTAATATATAACTTGTTGGCAAATGATCAATTCCACAAATAATTGTACATACATTTGCTTCCATCAGCTTATTAATTAATGGAACGCTTAAATTCGACCTATAATTATCTATTACTAATATTTGAATATCTGAGATAGGTATAAATAGATCATTATCTTTATATTCTACCTTTAAATTATCTAAATATAATCTCAAATATTCACAATTTTCAATATATATGATTCTATGACTCATGGTACAAAAAAAGGCTCTATACAGAGCCGATTCCGGGATAAACCCTTGTTTTGTTAGGTCATATAAATTTTTGCTAGAATATAACCATATATATAATACACTATTCAAACTCTAATTTCAATACATTTTCTTTAATTTCATACATATTTCCTAATACATCTGTAGCAAATTTGGCTATTTTAATACATGTTCCAACTGTTGGCATTAATTGTTTTTTACAATAACAAGCAATTGGTTTCACTTCAAATGTTCCTTTGTTATCATCATTAGTAGCTGTGAATTTCAATATTTCATAATGAATACCATCGTGATAGTGTGTTACACCACCTTTTTCAATAGCAGCGTCATAAATATACTTAGATCCTTCTTTTTTAACAATACCTATCAATTCATCACGGTGCATAGAACATACAAACTTCCAATCATCTTCAATACCTTTTCTCATCTTTTCATTGTGATACCACATTTCATCAATAACATATTTGTTGATAGATGCTTTATAAAAGACATCTTTATATCTAACTGTTACAAATTTATATTTTCCTTGTGATGAAACATAAAAATCTGTTCTATAAGGACTAATCTGTTTCATAATAACTTTCTTGTTATGTGTTTTGTAATGATTAGTAATAGAAATATGATTTCCTAGTTTTTCTGAGTAGAACTTCATAGAGCGAATAGCTGGACCATTATTCTTTTTTGAATATTTTGTGATTGGTCCAAATTCTTCATAATAAGTTGTTAATGGGCTAATAGATTTCAATTCATACTTACCTTTATTGATAGTATAATATTCTTTTGAATCTTTATAAGTATTGAAATGACTTATGACAACTTCTTTTATCTTTTCAAAAGTTTGAGGGTCTTTGTGAGCCATAATATATTTATCTGTGTCATTATTAATAATGTTATTCACTAAAGCTATTGCAGCTTTTTCTTTTGGATCATAAATGTTTTTAATTCTTTCCACTAACATTTCTGTCCCATCAACATTACGTGTACTATAAATTGTTTCATCTGATATTTGACGATTAGGTTTTGTATCAATCTTATGAGATATTTTAATTAATGGATAATGCATATCTTCTTTTTTCATTAGCCCTAAATTATGCTTATATGATTCTTCATAAATATTTTTCAAAGTTGAAACAAATGAAATATATTCAGGATCAAGATATTTTTTCTCTTCTGGAATTTCAAATAACTCTCCTGTTTTTTCATCATATAATTTATCAAAATCATATTTCATAAGATAACTATTGACTAGGTTCAATTTTTTTAATGATGCAACAATCAATGCATCAATAGCATGATGATAATAATCATTATCTCTTTCTTTTTCTAAATGAATCTTCTTTCTAAATGTATTCGTTGCTTGTCCTTTAATTGTATGCACTTTAGTAGAAATTTCATTATCTTTAAAATAATGTTGCAATGTATTCATAACTGTTCGACATGCATAACTCGTATCGACAAGATTTCGATTAATAAATTCTTGAATATTATCAAATTTAGTAATATCTTTTTCAGATAATAAATATCCTTTCTTCTTAGATTTCATATTCTTGTTATTTCTCACATATGATCGAAACTGTTCTAATGAACCACCAGTAAATTTACCTTTTAAAAATGTTTGAATAGGTGTCATGTTAGACTTTTCCTGGTTTTCTATATGACTGACTAAAACTTTATTTGAATAAGAATCGTCAAGTGAGATAGAAATTGGAATAATATGATCAACTTCATAAGCATGTGGATCATTGATCAAAAGATTTAAGTTAATATCCTTTTGTGTATAAGCAGTTTTTCCATCTTGTTCTAAATAAAGTCTTACTTTTAATTTTGTCAAAGAATTAATATGATCACTTTCAAATCCATTTTGATTGAGTAATTCGTTTACTTGCTTATTGATATTTTCATTAAACTTTTGACTTTCATTTAATCTTTTTCTTCGTTCATCACTATTTTTATCGCGTGTCGTTTCAATGACAATACTATCAAATTCTCCATATTTTTCCCTTAATTTATTGATCACTTTAAAAGTTTCACGATGTGCTCTTTTAGCAACTGGAGATAATATAGCTTCATCATCAGGATAAATCTTTTTCATTCCTTTTAAAGATTTTCTGTTTTTATCATGAAGCTCTAATTGATGCAATAACTGTATTTGATTGAATTCAGTTTTCATCATTTCAACATTCAACTCTCTCATGATTTTCAAAGACAATGAATGATATCCAGAAACGCCTTTCATATTTGCTAAATCATTAGTAACTTCTTCTGGCAAAGATGGATACATTTGCTGAATAGATTCTTTTCTTTCATCTATTCCTTTTGTTTTCGTATTGATATCCATAATTTCATCAACAATCGTTTTATCCTCTATAATATTTTCCAAATGATGATTTTTAAATATTGATAAAACTTTTTTATAGCCTTTAAATTCTGTAAGGATTGTTTTTTCATTTTTATCGATTCTAAAGCCCTTTATTTCATCTTCTGTTACATTTAATAATTTGCATAATTGTTTGACTGTTATATTGCCTTTTTCATTGACAAATTGAATGACTTGTTCTTTATCATCTAAACTTATTTTTTCATTGTTGATTGTTAGATTATTTAAATCATTTAATAAGTTAAATAATTCAGCAGTATATGATTGTTTTGGTGCTCTAAATTCATTTGGATATACACTACATCTTCCACGCATCATGTCGATAAGGTTAACATGTACGAGTTCATCATCAACAATACGATAACTACCATACGGTGTAGGAGATTTCTCACTACCTGGCCCTTGATCATATCGACGTCTTCTTGCGACAATTTGAAGAATTTGTTGTTTCAGGTCATCTTCTAAATCCTGATGATCGAGAATTGTAGATAATTCATGAAGATAATCTTTTGTCTGAAAATTATTATCAATGCCTCTTATTCTACCTTCTTTTTCCAATCTTTCCAGCTGTATTTCACAAACAAAATGTTCTTTTAATAAAGTCGCATTTTTAGAAAGTACTGTCTTAGTAGTTTCTTCATCTTTTGATGCATCAGCACTAATTTCTAAAACAGTTCCTCGACTTTTGGTAATATGTAAAATAGCACAGCATAATTCATCATTGGTAAGTTTTTGAGTTAAACCTTTCATTCTTACCTCATATGGGTTTTGAAATGAAACATATTTTTCACTCAATAATCCGTTTTGCTTAAGCAGCTTTCTCATATCATCTAATCGATTTGTTTTTCTTCTTTTTAAGCGTCTAGCTCCTCTTTTTGTACGTCTTTCTTCATTAGAAGCAGCCGTTCCTTCCTTGAATAATCTTACACCATAATCAACAAATTGATTATTATCAATATCGATAACTCCATATCCTACAGAAGTAATACCAATATCCAGTCCTAAAACTAATCTTCCCATCTTTTTCCCATCCTTTTTGTTTTATAAATATATTATACAAGAAAAACAACAATATTTTAACTTTTATTTCAATTTGCATATCTTGATAGTTTTTCCCACATATATTATTATATTAATTCATTTGTTTAATAGATACTTATTTATGTATCTATTTTAAGTAATAATCATATAAAATATTGTATGGTGAGAAATATGCAATTATTAAATACTTTGAAAACCATGAAAGAGCTTTACCCAGATATTTCATGATTAAAAAAACAATTCAAGATATACAGACATTTGAAAAAAGACTAAAAAATGATAAAGAGTTCATCAATGAAAATCCATTTGCATTCTACTCATTCACAGAATTACTTTATCATTTTATTGAACAAAAATATCCTCATAAAAAAGACTCTTTCATTTATAAAAAAGCTCATATACAAGCAAAACTCTTTTCAAAAATTAGAAATCCAAATTATCATCCCTCTTTTAAAACTGTTGTTGCATTAGGGTTGGCTTTAGAACTCAATATGGGTGATTTTGAACTCCTATTAAGTAGTGCTCATTATGCATTTTCTTTAAATAACAGATTCCATATTGTCATTATCTATTGTATTGAACATAAAATTTATGATTTATTTACAGTAAATGAAATTCTTTATGAAATGGATTTATAATGAATATATTGTGGTAAAAACATGTATATATTCTGATTAATTTGTATTTTTTGAATATTTTTTATATAGATAATTCCATCTACAAAATCTAATACTCTTGTTAAAATGGAATCATCTATATGACATAAGACAATACTATCATTTTTTAAATCATTAGCAACTCCTTTTAATTCGGTTGTTTTTTGTAGTTGATAATAATGAACTGATATTTCATTGAATTCTTCATTATCTTTAAATAACCATTCTTTAATTTGATCCATAAAAACACCTCCTTTATTCACCATTGTATATATAACTCAAGAAATAAGTTCACTTAAAAAGCGAAAATAATACAAAAAAAGATAATAGCATTTCTGTATTATCTTTGTTTAGAATATTTTAACATTTCAGCTTTAAAAGCAGATTTGCGTGAATATTTTTTTATATAGTTATTAATAAAGTTATCTATACTTATTATCTTCTTATTTACGTATAAAATTTCTGCCAGTACAACCAATTGTTTAGCCACTTTATAATAACTGTGACGATGAGTTCCGCCCACAATAGCTTCAGCTCTATTATCCATTTCATTTTCTAACCACTGTATGCATTTTTTCTTAAAGTCAGCATCTATTATATATTTATCTTTCCAAAAAAGAAATAATTGGTTAAACTCTTTTTCATCAACCATCAACATTTGACTTAAATCTCTCATAATAACATCATCAGCCACATAATGTATATTTTCTGGTTTTAAATACATAAGAAGTAGTGGTATCATGTTCCCTTTTAAACTTAATGTCCATCCTAAATAATTCTGATTTTCTTGACATTTATTGATGACTTCTTTGTAATCTCCTAATAAAAAGAGCAAAACCTGCTTTTGAACAGATGTGAGAGTTGCTGTTTTCTGTTCAATGTCATTCGTATCACTATATCGAGCATAACCTATATTGAAAAATGTATTTTTTATAGAAGACACATCACAATTCAATTTATATAATTCTAAACAGGATTTTACTTGAGGATTTGATAAAAATGCTATTTCATATAATTTTTGATCATCCGGAAAATAAGGAATAAGTATTTCAGCTATTTTTGAACGTATGACTAACTTTTCATCCAACTGTTCAAAAGCTTGTGATGCTACTATTCTAACATCTTCCAATTGATGGTTGAATAAATCATTTTCAATTATATCAAGATATAATGAAGGATGCTGTGCACCTATTTTTAAAATCATTTTTGTTCATTGATGAACATTTTTATAAAGAAGACATATGTCTTTTAATAATTTAGCTGCATATACACCAGGCTGTTTTTCTAGAAATGCTATCCATTGTTTATACTCATCCTCACTAAGCATGATTTCTTCTGGACCAAAAGCCACCAAATCACTGAGAACGTATTTAACCTTGCTATGGTTGAAATATGAATACATTTGAGGTATATCAAAATGCAATTGAAAAGCTGTATAGAGATAATAAAGAGAATATTTTTGAATACTGATATCTACCAAATCATTTTCAAATAATTCTTGAAATGATAATTCATAAATATCTCCATAATCCATGATATATTCATAATCTAGACTTTGAATATTTTGAAAGATATCAAAAGCCTATTTGTATTGACAGCAGTTAACATATTGAAAAGCATCATCAATATAATCATTTAATCGATTTAACAACTCACAATTTTTAGAATAGTAAGTTTCAAAATCTCTATCATATCCATAATCAAAGGTTTCTTCTTCATAAGCAGGTATTCGTAAACTCCCTTCTTTTACACCTTCGATAAAATCATAAAATTCAATTTGATGAAAAGTTTTCGTAACAGGATAAAGAAAATTTAAACTATTCAAAATATCTTCTCGTCTATTTTGTGATTGAACTCTCGCATATTGATAAATCCATTGATTCTTTTCTTCTTCACTCATTGTATTTAATCTGTGTTGAATCTGATTCATATAATCTTTATATTCCATAAATCAACTTCCTATTTTTCTAAAGTTTTATCGTTAAAGAAGAAATCCGGTCCATTTTCAATACATACCCTTACATCCAAAAACTGACTAATAAAACGGAAATATCCATTAACACCAAATTCTTTATCAAATGTATCAATACTTACTAATATTCTTGTTAAACATAGAAAAACATTTTTAAAGATATAATCAAACTGTGATTCATCCTTTAAATCAACAAACTTTGATAAATAATCATAGAGTTGTGGATTCACATAAGGATTGCACATTTGTTCTAGACCATCTGCCAGACATAAAAGATCTTCATGGGCATAGTCTGTATAATCACTTGTATAATGATTTTTAAAATCTAATAAACGATTAAGCACAATATGTATAATCTTCTTCGTTTCACGACTATCAATTTTATAAAGCGTATGTATCGCAAGAAAATGAGCTTCTAAACTATAAAGTTCTTCTTCTAATGCTCCTATATCAGATTTCAGTTTTCCATATTGTTTTTGAATATGTCTTAAGTTACGACGTTCTTCCTGTACATCAAATTCATATTCCCCAGGCACATGAAAAATTGGGTTGATTTCGTCTAAAAATGCTTCCCATTTTTCATTACTGAAATCATCAGTTTGTATATTATCTTTAATATACATTTCTAAATAAAACGCTAATAATTCAATAGATCTTTCTTCACCCATTCCTTGATCTAACATCTGTTGATATAACTCTGTTGTTTTTTCAACTAAATGATCTTTTATTTGATTAGTAATCACTTCCATTGTTGCACTTCTTATATATTTTCTTTCTGACATTATTTACACCTCATTTTTATATCTTTCATATTTATCCATAAGTTTTTGTCGTGGCTGAATATGTTTGATTTCAACTCCATATTCATAAGCTTCAATCCATTCTTTGTAGGAATAGAAAATGTCTATCACCATCAATAACGTATATAGACTGATTTCTGGATTTTTTATAATTTCATTTTGAAAATAATACTGTAATGCTTTCTCAAAAGTATCATTATGAAATATAAAAGCCAGTTGATTCATATTGGTAAGCAATTCTTTAGCTTCATACAAACGATCATCATGACGCTTTAACGTTGCTATAAAGTTTCTTTGTGATGTCATAAATCTTTGACAATAATTGAAAACCATATCTCGATATTGCTGTTTTTGAATATAATGATCTAAAACACCAAATAACATAACATGTAAACATTCACGACTCAAATAACAATGTGTTGCTCCATTAACCATCTCAATAATTGATGCTTCATCAATATTCAGTTGAAGCTGACGAACAACATATTCCCCATATAATTTTTCTTGTTCCATACCTATAGATGCAAAAGGATCATCACTTGTAAAAATATACACACCACAACCATAGCTTAACATCTTATAAATTTCACGAATCAATATGACAACTTGTGAAAAATAAGGATGATCTGATGGAACATCTAATAAAATTTTTAAGTATCTTTTGACTTTAAAGCGCCACTTAGGTCTTTCTTTTTTAGGAACAATGCGGTTAGGAGCAATATAATACCCATGATAAGCATCTTGTAAAAAATCCTGAATCTCAACAAATAAATCTGCTAATGAAATGTCTTCATGTTTTGTTGCTTTTTTCTTTCCTTCGCCACTTACAATACTTTTAATTGCATCATCTAATTCTTCTTTTTTTGATTTTGGTAAAGCTTTATAGACTTCTACAAAAGCATCAGTGATTAATTTCTTATCTTTGTCTTTTAATAAATCTCTTAATTCTTTAACCTTCATTCTCTATTCCTTTCTTGATTCTTCATTATTATATCATAATATTTTTCTAAACAGTATCACTTGTTATTTTCCTAATAAAAATTATGTGTTATAATTGCTTATAGCAAATACAAAAAGGAGATTACACATGCATAAATCAAGACAATTTATTAACAAATCTATAAAGACCTATGAAAAAGATATCAGAATTAAAAATCATTTAGACAAAAATATTATCTTTTTAGATATTGATGGGGTTATACAGCCACCCTCTTATGAAAGAAGATTTGATCATGATATGGAGGCGTTACAATATTATCTAGCCAATAAATATAGCGATGATATATATTTGACATTTGATAAATATGATTTAGCAGCTGCGTATTATGACTGGTCATATATAGCATTAGGCTATCTTAAAGAATTGATAGAAGAAACAGGTAGTCATATTGTGTTGCATTCTACATGGGGCAGATATAATACAACGAAACAAATAATTGCTTTATTTAAACTTTATGATTTAGATAATTTCATTATTGATATTATTAATGAAGATAATGATAAAAAAAGATGTATTCATCATTATCTATCTAAACATTTTATTGATTACTTTATCATCATCGATGATGATTATGACTTATTACGAGAATTTGGTTCATATTGTTGTTTAACAAGTCAATATTTTCAACAATCTGATTTTGATTACTGTCAATTTATATTTCAAAACCCATTTTCTTTTTCAACAAAAGAAAAAGATCATATCAAAACATTTGAAATGATATCTTATCCTTCTCAAGAATGTTTAGGTCAAGTTTTCTATAAAGTTCATCAATATGAAGACAATAAAATATGTTTATTTTATATTCATTGTCCTGATCAATACAGAGAAGCTTTATTATGTGAATTTTTCAGTTCAATGAAAGATTGTGATGGTCTTATGAGTGAACAATATCATTTATTAAAAAATCAAAGAATTGGTTATGTCACTTGTGATTATGAATATCATCATCAACGCTGTCATTTTTATTACATAAACCAACGTTTTCATCATTTTAATATTCAAAAGTTCATATCTCAAATCAAAGAAACTTTTCACTCCATAGAATTATATAAACAAGATAATGGTATAAACTTAACAAGATTATTTTCGTTCATTTAAAAAGATTCTAGATTGTCATGCATATATCACTTCAGTTGCATACATATACAATAAAAGTTCCCTATTATTGTTGAAACATGGATTCAGCTAAAAGCCTACCATAAAACAATAAGGGAACTTATATCATGGAGCAGCACTAGCCTATAAGGCTACAATAAGACGTCATCCATGACATTGCCATTATAAAGCTATATTTTATTTTTTCAATAAGAGTTATTATAAAATTTAAATTATTTGATTATTCTGTTTACAATCGTCTTTCTTATAAAAATATCAATGTTAATTTTAGATAGACAATAAAAAAACAATCTCGGTTTATTGAGAGATTGTCACTATATATCATTTATAAATATCAACATTAAACAAGTTCACTATCAAAATAATCCAAATCTAATTGTTTGATTTCATAAGTCTGCACAACACTCACACCTAAATTATATTTCATCATTAAATCCGTTAACATTTTACCATCAACTAAAATGAGTTTAACTTGTAATTGTTTTTTTGCATAATCAATGGCTTCTCTTGTAAAAGTAGATGTTGTAATAAATAATCCCTTTGTACCACCTTGACCAGCTACAGCGCCTAAAAACTTCTGAATTTCTGGTCTTCCCACACTACTTCTATTCCATTTCTTAGCTTGAATATAAATACTATTAAATCCAAACTGATCTTCATTGATAATTCCATCTATACCTTCATCACCACTATAATCAGTTGAAATAATAGATTCTTTATCATAAGCATAACCCATTTTATCTAACAAATCTAAAACAAGTTTTTCAAAGAAAGCCGGATCTTTAGATATAATCATATCCAACAATTCATCACTGACACGTGATGATATCATCTTAATAGATTGATCAATATTTTCTAAAGGCGTAGACTCTTTTGATTTCGTTTGATTTTCAGGTTGTTCATTATGACGATTTACAAACTGTCTAACTTCTTCATATTGCATTAAATAATCATCATCAACATGAATATGAGAAGATAGTATATTTTCCCCTTGAGGTGTAATTTGATAAACACCTCTTTCTACAGAACGAATCAATCCTGCTTTTGTTAAATATGTTTTTGTCCATCCCAAACGATGATAAATCACTGTTTTATGACTATTTTCCATCTTTTGATTTCTTTCATCCTCAGTTAAATGTAATACATCAGATACTTCATCTACCATATCACGTACTCTTAACTGATGATGTTTATTTAATACTTGTAACACTTCATTATACATTTCATTATATTGTGGTATCATTTGTTATCTCCTTTACTTCTTTACAAAATATATAACATTTCTACTTTATTTTATAAATACTATGATCAGCATCTATAAATGTATCATAATAACTTTTGATCACTTGCTTAAAGTGAGCATCTCTTTGATGACATCGACGAATCTGATCTTTTAAAATCGCATTCATATCATAATCTTCCATAATTTCTTCAACACTATTGATATGTCGTAGTTTCCCATATTCTACTATAGATTCAATAATTCCTAATATTTTTTCTTGTGCTTCATTTTTGGGAACGTCATCTAGCACATCGATTCTCTCCATAATAAACCATGGGTCGCATATTTTTTCTATATCATAATGTTTTTTTACTATTTTACATATAAGTTGAAGCAAAGCATCAGAATTTAGTATTTGTGCTTGATCATCAACAGCTTCCCAACTCATCTGATCTTTTTTAAAAAAATAATCATCAGTATCTGTTACACTCATATATTCTTGATACTTATCCAATATGTCTTGTTCAGTATACTGAAAACCTAATTGATTGATTTCTTTTAATAAATCATCAATAGATATATTTTTCATATATTCTTCTCTTTGATGATATCTGATAAAACCATCTTGCATTTGTCTTAACATTGCCCTTTTTTCTTCATCACTTAAATGCATATTGCTCAACTCCCTTTTCTTTCTATGATTATTATAACAGATTTTCCTTATCTATTTATCTTGTTTCGATTATTTTTGTGATAAAATAAACATGAGGTGAAAAATATGGTCATTTTTTTAACGAGTAGTCCTACTGGTCCATTAGATGGTAGTAGACAAGTTGATGGTTTAGATAAGAAAAATCATTTTGTTGATGAATTAAAAAAATATTGGAAAAACAATAGTCGTTGTTGCATGATTGCAGCAAGTCCAGATGCTTATAAACAAAATGATGACATGTGTGATTTCTCTAGAGAAGTCTTTTTAAAAGAAGGTTTATCTTTGCAATGTTTTGATTTGATTGATAGAAGATATAGTGACTTTACAAGAGATGATCTTCAACAATATGATGTCATTATCTTAGGTGGTGGTCATGTTCCTACACAAAATCAATTCATTCAAGACATTCAACTAAGAGAAAAAATCAAAGATTTTCAAGGCATTGTGATAGGTATCAGTGCTGGCAGCATGAATTGTGCTGATATTGTTTATTGTCAACCTGAAGAAGATGGTGAAGCTATAGATTCTCATTTTCAAAGATGGATTCAAGGTCTAGGGCTTACTCATTTCAACATCATTCCTCATTATCAGATGGTCAAAGATAGATACTTGGATGGATTAAGACTATATGAAGACATCACTTATAAAGATAGCATTCATCATCCATTCATTGTATTAGTTGATGGTAGTTATTTACTCATTGATAAACACGAAACAATATATGGTGAAAGTTATCTCATTGTTGATGGACATATTCAACTTATATGTCATGAAGATGAAACAAAACGCATAGATGAAATAGAGTTATAGCATGATTATCGTGTTATAACTTTATTTTTATAAAAATACAATAATTATATATTTAAAGTGATTGAAATATTTTAATTGATTTTAATACAAACTATCAATATTCGTGTATAATAGACAATGGACATTTTATGGGAGGATTATAGACATGATATTAGAACAAATTCATCCAGATATACTGGAAATGGCAAAAGAATCAGATAGTATCTTAAGTGATATTTATAAAAGAATAGATGAAATAGCTTTAACAAACTCTAATCGTATTTTATCAGCATTTATAGAAAATAGAGTTTCTTATTCTGATTTTGCAGATATTAATGGATATGGAAATTACGATGAAGGAAGAGATAAATTAGAAAAAATCTTTGCGACTGTTCTTGGTTGTGAAGATGCTTTAGTTCGCCCTCAGATTATGAGTGGAACAAATGCATTATATTTAACACTTTCTGCTTTATTAAAACATGGCGATACAATGATTTCTTTATCTGGAGCTCCTTATGATTCTTTACAAGAAATGATTGGTTTGAGTGGAAATTCTACACAATCATTAAAGGCTAATGGTGTCAAATATGAACAGATTGAATTACTCAATGATGATTTTGATAATGAGAAAATTGTAGAGAGATTAAAACAGAATAATGTCAAACTTGTTGAAATTCAAAGATCTAGAGGATATTCACATCGTCAATCTCTTTCTATTGCAAAGATTGAACGTATTATTTCTAAAATTCGTGAAGTTAATAAAGATGTCATTATTATGGTAGACAATTGTTATGGTGAGTTAGTAGAAGACAAAGAACCTGGTCATGTTGGAGCTGATGTGGTTGTAGGATCTTTAATGAAAAATCTTGGTGGAGGAATTGCACCAACTGGAGGTTATGTTGCTGGTCAATCTAAATATATCCAAATGGTCGCTGAGCGTTTAACTGCTCCTGGTATTGGAAAAGACTTAGGTGCTAATTTCAACTTAAACAATACTTTCTTTAAAGGATTATTTATGGCTCCTAATGCTGTCAAAAACGCTTTAAAAACAGCTGTGTTTTCTGCTTACATGTTAGAAAAACTTGGATATTCAAACATATCTCCGCGTTATGATGAACCTCGTACAGATATTATTCAAACTTTAGAATTAAAAACAAAAGATAATTTAGTGAACTTTACACAAGGAATACAACAAACAAGTCCTATTGACTCATTTGTAACAGTTTTACCTGCCCCTATGCCTGGTTATCCTTTTGATGAAGTCATGGCAGCAGGTAGCTTTACACAAGGAAGTACCATTGAATTAAGTGCTGATGCCCCTGTTATTGAACCTTATACACTTTACATACAAGGTGGATTAACATTCGAATATGGAAAATTGTCTATTTTACTGGCATTATCAAATATGAAAGGGAAGTTGGATTAACAACTTCCCTTTTGTCCACCATCAATACGTATGACAGTATTATTGATAAAATTAGCTTCATCGCTTATTAAGAATTTCACTAAATAAGCCACTTCTTGAGGATCACCATATCGATTGACCATAATTTTTTCAACTTCTTCTTTTAAAAACTCTTCATCATATCCGTCCAACTCATTTTCTGTTCCTATAAAACCTGGAGCAATACAATTGACATTGACATATGGAGCAAACTCAAAAGCAAGATTATGTGTCATGGAAATTAATGCTGCTTTAGAAGCATCATAATCTATGCACATAGGATAATAAGTATTGATACCATTAGTTGAAGAAATATTAATAATTCTGCCATATTCCTGATCTAACATATGTCGATAAACACGTTTACTGCAATTAAATACACCTACAACATTGACATCTAAAGTCTTTCTAAATTCTTCAGCATTTTTCAAATGAAAAAGATTAGATAAATCAACAGCAGCATTATTAATTAAAATATCAACACCACCTAGTTCTAATTCAATAGAAGATATCATTTGATCAACTTCATCTTCTTTAGACACATCACATTGAATAGCCATGCATCGTACACCATAATTGTCTATAATCATATCTTTTAATGCATGAGCTTCCTTTTTGGATGTGAGATAATTAATCACAATATCATAACCTTGTTTTCCCAGTTCTAAAGCAATGGCTTTTCCAATACCTTGTGCTCCACCTGTAATTAATACAACTTTATTCATCTTTTAAAAAAAGAGCTTAATTAAGCTCTTCCTGCATACTTACCATCTGCTGTAAAAACAACAATTTTTTCTCCTGGTTCAATGAACTGAGGAACACGTAATGATAATCCTGTATCAGTCACAGCATCTTTTGTTTGATTAGATGGTGCTCCTTTAATAGCTGGATCAGTTTCTACAACTGTTAATTCTACTTTTTCTGGTACAGATACTGATAATAAATCACCTTCAAAGAACATTAATGAAACTTCTGAACCTTCAATAATATAATATTGAGTATCTCCAACTTGATCATTAGCTAATTCATATGTTTCATATGTTTCCATATCCATGAAATAGAATGTTGATCCATCCTTATATGAATATTGTGCTGTTTTTCTTGAAATATTAGCTTGATCAAATTTTGTATTTGCATTAAAGTTTCTTTCTTGAATTGCATTTGTTTTTAAGTTTCTCATTTTTGTTTTCAAGATAGCTGCACCTTTTCCAGGTTTGACATGTTGAAAATCTAAAACCTGACAAGGATCACCATCAACGATTAAAGTTAATCCTGTTCTAAAATCTCCTGCTGATATAGCCATATTTTCCACTCCTTATATTTTTAAGATTTTCTTTCACGCTTATTTTATCAATTTTATAGCCACTCTACAAGTCTCATGCAGATATTTGTGCCTGTTTTTCTTGTGAATGTGACTGAATATACTTACTCCACTTGATATAACCATATGTTGTATTTGTAAAGTAACCTAATTTCAGAACTAATAAAACATATTGTCCAGAAATCACATTAATAACTGCTTCAAGGAATGCACAAATATACCATGCAATCCATTGTTCCCTTAATCTAAAGAAAATAAACAATCCATTCGCAATTCCTACAGCTGATGCACAGGCATCAATATATATAATGGCTGTTTCTAATAATTGGTTGTTATAAAAATCTGTTGAGATATCTAAACCACTAATAAAATATCCCACGACAATTGTCCAAACTATAATACCTACAATGACTAAAACTTCTTGGTATCCTTTAAGTTTTCTGACAACTGTTAATTCATTTTCTTCTTCATCTTTATGTCTTGACCAGTTAATATAACTAATAATATCAATTGGTAACCAGAACAATAATGTTGTGACCATTGTCGCAAAACGATACATTAAGACAACACACATTGCTATTTCTACGATTTCTACGAATACAGAAACAAGGAAATTGTATCTTGATTGCTTAGAAATAAGTAACTCACAAAGAATATTTAAGAATGTATCTAGTAAATAAAGCAACATGATGATAATTCCATTAACACCATTTGCACTTTCTTCTGGAAAAATAACAGAAATAATTGTAGCCAATACCATGATTGATAAAAACCATGATTTTTCATATGTTGTAAACTGTTTTGCAAATAATGTCATAATCAAAACAGATATCATCAAAATAAACGAAGCAATTCCAAAGTTAAATACAGGTGTTAATTCATTGGCTTTGACTTGTCCATATGAATGTTGTATTTCCTGATCTGTTATATTTTGATGATCAAAATAGAGCTTCGTTCCATTATCTGTTTCATACTCATATGCTGTAATACTATCATCTTCTAATTGAACGTAATCTTCATATGAATAAGAAACAACTAATTGTTTATCCCCACTTATATATGTAACATCACAAACTGTATTATCCTCACTATAATCTTCTAGTTCCCTATCCCTAGTCATTTCTATACTTTGGATAAACTTTGCATCATTGACATTGGCATTCACCTGGAACATACCATATCCAATAGATACAATAGAAGCAACACATAATAAAATAGAAATAATAACTTCTGCTATACGTAACCCTTTTCTAGGCTCCATATTGGCTTTAAAAAACTTTATCATATCAAACCTTCTCCCCTATCATTTGCATTTATAACATGCTTTCCTATTATAAACTATTTCAGAAGAATAAGATACATATTTATTTAGTATTTATAAAAATTCAAATCCTTAAATTAAATATTATAGAAAGTTTACGTTATTTATTTTCTGTAAAAATTTCAAACAAAACCTTAGCACTCTAGCTATACAGAAGTATATACCCATAATTTCTTATTTAAAGTTGTGTCTATGTTTTAATATCATTAATTTTCACATTTTTAACAATTCATTATATATACATAAGTCTGATCACAGTTATTTTATTATGATTCTCTACAATTCATTTTAACTTCTGAAATCAAAATTCCGTTTTCTTCATTTTTTTCCATTTCAGTAATTAAGTTATCAGAAAACATAATAATATTTCTGTCTATATCAGCAGTATAAAAATCGCTATATTTTTCATGTAATAAATT